>JBJOON010000279.1:0-3212 GCA_046051235.1 Bacteroidota bacterium | reverse complement strand
TCTGTGCTCCCTTGAATAATGACAATCGGAATTTTCAATTTTGAAATTTCAACCGCTGGATCGTATTTCATCCAAGACATCATGTAAGGCTGAACAGAGGGGCGAAACAAGCCGAACAATTCGACTGGGGCGTCTTCCACGAACTTGCCTTCTTTGAGCTTCGAAAGACCGTCATTCGCAGCGCGAAGCAATTTCTTTTTTCCGCTTAACTGCGCGGCCAGCTGTTCTTTCAAAATTACATCAATGGGTCTTCCCGCGCCCGCTAGCGAAACAAAAACATCGGCTTGTTCACATGCCAAGAGACCCAACAAAGAACCCTCGCTGTGTCCGATTATAATTAGTTTTCTAAATCGCGAATCGGCTTTCAATTGTGCAGCCCATGCTTTCGCGTCTTCCGCATAATTTTCGAAGCGAACATTCTCTTCTGAAATGAGGGCGTACTTACTTGCGCCAACGCCTCGCTTATCATACCGTATCGATGCAATTCCTTGCGCGGCAAGTTCATGTGCCAAAAGCATCAATGAATTGTTTTTCATTTGGGCGTTGTTGCCATTGCGGTCTGTGGGTCCGGAACCCGCAATAATTAAGGCAACCGGAAAGGTTCCCTTCAAAATGGGAACCGTGAGTGTTCCGTATAAATCCCCAGTTTGTGTCTGCACCGATTGTTCCATTTCGAAATAACCCAGACGATTTTCCGATTGCGCGAACAGCCTACTTCCAACTAGAAAAAAAAGAAAAACCCCAATGATTCGAGAAGCCTCGAACCACTGGGGTTTGAATATGTTCAGGTAGGCCGAAGCCAAAATCTTTAGATTAAAGTACCGTTCTTTTTTGCTTCCGCAGTGAAACGCTTTTGCATGCGAATCCATAAGTAAATACCGAAGAAAGCACCCAAAATACAGGCGAAACTGAAGTAGTTCTCCATTGGTTCCATAACGTTATCAAATAACCATTTGCATGCGTTAGCGATTGGAGTAAGAATAGATTGTAAATTCATGATTGCATTATTTTCATGGCGAATTTAAGCAATCCTTTTGAAAACGGAACATTTATCCTCAATTTTGCTACAATTTAAATAACATGATCCTACGAAATAACATGATCCTACGGCAATTTTCAAGCAATCAACCTTACCTCCTGTTTGTGTTGCCCTTTGTAAACCTCTTGGTTTTTATTCCAGTCTTGTTCGGATATGTTATTCCTGAAGTTCCGCAGCAGTTTCCTTTCGATATTATCAACCTTGAATGTGTGCTTACTCCGTGGCTCGGCGCTGCTATGGCCTGGATTACGATTACGCTTGGCGGCATTTTATTCAACTGGGTTTACAACAGACACGAGTTTCACAACGGTCCCACCTATGTTCCTGCGCTCATCTTTTCGAATCTATTCACCGTTATTTTCTTGCTGAATCACAGCATCACCTTCCTTCTCGCACAGATATTCCTAACCATGGGAGCGAATCGTTTATTGGAAGTGTATAGACAGAAAACCGCGCTAGATCCATACTTCCGTGCTGGATTTTGGTTTGGACTAGCTGCACTTTGTTTTCCGCTTTATCTGACTTTACTGCCCATGCTTTTGGTGGCAGTTATCTTCACACGAGGCTTGAACTTCCGAGAGTATATCATGCCTATAGCGGGATTCGCATTTCCCTTCACCTATTGTTTTGCAGCACAATACCTGCTCATGGACAATTGGAATTTCTATTTGTTCAAACGTATTATTAGTCTGAACACCCAAGACAATTGGATAATTCATTCATACTCGAAATTATCGTTCTACGCCCTGTGCGCCTTGTCTTTGCTGTTCTCTATGCAATCGCTGGTTTCGTCCGGGGACTTGAACACAAACAAGAACAGAAACTCGAAATGGATCATTGTATTCATGTGTTTCGCCATGCTCGGATCTGTTACAGCCGGATGGTTGTTCCTGAATCACTTGATTATTGAAGGCGTGGGGCTCGGACTCATCTTCTGCCTTTCCTATTGGTATTCCAATTATCGCATGTCTCTTTTCGCTCCAATATTCTTTTATATCTCAGTGGCTATAAGCCTTTGGATATTGATTGAACAAACACAAGTTTAACGTACTTTTGCAAAAATTCTCTTATATGAAATTCGGTGTCGTAGTTTTTCCAGGTAGCAATTGTGATGAAGATTTGGTGTATTCCATGTCGCACATTATGGGACAAGAAGTGGTAAAACTTTGGCACAAAGAGCGCGACCTTCAAGGTTGTGATTTCGTTTTTGTTCCCGGCGGATTTAGCTATGGCGATTACTTACGCAGTGGTGCTATTGCTCGCTTTTCTCCAATTATGGATGAAGTAGTAGCACACGCTAATCGCGGAGGATATGTTATGGGAATTTGCAACGGTTTTCAAATCTTAACCGAAGCGAAATTGCTTCCAGGAGCCTTGTTGCACAACACCTCTAGAAAATTCATTTGCAAGAATGTTCACTTGAAAGCGGCCTCGAACAGTGCGGTTTTAACGGCTGGATTGGATCGCGAAAAAGCATATAAAATTCCAATTGCTCACGGAGAAGGGAACTTCTTTGCACCTGCCGATGTGTTGAAGCAGATTGAAGATAACGACCAAGTGTTGTTCCGCTATTGTTCTGCCGACGGGGTTATTGACGAAGACTTCAATCCGAATGGTTCTTTGAACAACATTGCGGGTATTTGCAATGCCGGTAAGAATGTATTTGGAATGATGCCTCACCCGGAGCGTGCAGCAGATTTCGAATTGGAAAACACCGACGGAAGAGAAATCTTCGAAGCACTTCTCGAAAGAATTTAATTCCAATCATTCGTGGCTTCGCCACAATCGCTTCGGCGAAGCAATTGCAAACACAATGACCAACAACAGTATCTTCCGCCGCATTCGATTTATTTACGACTTCTCTGATCAACAGATGATCGACATTTTCGCGCTGACCGATGTTATGGTTACTCGCTCAGATGTTAGCGATTGGTTGAAGAAGGAAGATCACGAAGAGTATCTCGACATTAACGACGAGATGCTTTCTATTTTTCTAAACGGATTTATCATTCTGAAACGCGGACGAAAAGACGGCCCATTGCCGGTTCCAGAGAAGCGCTTAACGAATAACCTAATCTTCCGAAAGATGCGCATAGCGTTGAATTTAATTGACGAAGACATTATTCAAATCTTAGCGCTTGCCGACATGAAAATGAGCAAGCACGAACTCAGC
>JBJOON010000278.1:0-2831 GCA_046051235.1 Bacteroidota bacterium | reverse complement strand
GTAATAATAACTCGGAATGGAAACACGATTGCTTCCGATGGTTGGAAGCCCTGTTGTTAGAACAGGTCCTGTTACAATGTATATCGCTGAGTTGTCTATTGCCCAAGAGCGCATCATTTCTTCTAATCGTTTCCATACTCCTCGATTAAATCCGGGTAATTGCGGACTCATGTTGCTGAAATAGAAACTTTCTTTCATGGCTGTTGCCGACCAACCCATATCCGCAGCAGGAGCGAGGTGTCCGCGGTCATAACCTGAATCTGCATAGTCGCTGTTTTCTGCAGTTCCTGTTGAAACGAAGGGATCGACTAGAAACTTGTCGGTGCGTTCGAAAAGACTGTTGGTCTCTTCCTTTGTCAATTCATAAGCAATCCATTTCGCTTGTTCATGTTCTTCCGAATACACGAAGGAATAACCTGCATGCGAAATGATTTTTTCATTGGGTAGAAGAGCAGGGTATTCGAGGTGTGCAACGTTTTCTTGAGGTGTAATCTCTTCCTTATTTTCTTCAGTTGAAGAATTAACGAGTGGTTCATTCGTCGTGCTGCTCGAATTAAATGCATAAACAATTACAACGACCAAGCATAGTAGCGCGATGAGTATTAGAATTCTTCTAGATCGTTTTGGACTGCTCATTCGAATTTGATTTATTCGTTCATGCCTTTGCCTTTAAAAATGGCTTCCATGCATTTCTCGATACGAGAGATGCGAGTGGCCGATTGTTTGGCTTGTGAGAAATGAAGTAGATAACCGCGTTGTCTTCCCGGAGTTAGTTTTTCGAATGCCGCTTTCAATTCAGGAAGTTCTTTGAATTTGTTTTTTAATTCTTCTGGCATTGGATATTCAGAAGTTTTTTTGGCTTCTACTTTTGCTCCTGCTTTTTCAAGTTCTGTGGCTTCGTAGATGTATGCCAGTATTGATTTTTTTGCTTTTAGAATTTCTTTTGCATTCGTGAATCGAAGTTGCCTTCCCGAATTTGAATTCTCTGTGGGTTGAACCAAAATATTCTCATAATCGCTTATCAACGCTCCCTTGAAAAACATGATACTTGAATATTCTTTGAAGCTTCCTAGCATGAAAATGTTTTTCTTCTTGAAGGTATACGCTGGAAATCCCCATTTAACTTCTTCTTCTAGGCCAGTCTCTAAGGCTATTTCCCTTAGAGCTTTCATTTCTTGGCTGCGAATGATCATTCGACATTCAGGTGTGCCAACGAGCTTGCATCTGCCGCAGCCTTCGGCTAGGATGGTGTCTACTTGAGGGTTCATGATGTATCAAAGATACGAATGTCCTGCGGACGAATGTTCTTCGAACGAACGCCGAAGGCGAATGTCTGCGGCGAGGACGAATGTTCTTCGAACAAAAGACTGAGGTGATTTATTCAATTAAAACTCAGGAACTCCAATTGTTCGTGTTGCTTTTTCCTTTTTCTTTTCAAGGGTATAGAAATAAGAAAATTGCATAACCCAAGCATCGTTCTTTTTCGTCTTAAGATTGCGATATAGCCCTCCAATTTGAATGTCATGATTGTTGGGTAAATCGAAATTTAAACCAAAGCCGTAACGCATTTCGGTCACAGCACCCGATGTTACGGCAACGCCGTTTACGAGCTGGTAATTCTCATTTGTTCTCAAAAAGTTCTCGGCACTCAAAACCGGAGTCATTCTTTTCAAACCAATGTGAAGGTCTAACGACAAGCGATTTCTCCAAAAGATTTGTTCTCGTTTGTATTTGAAAAATTCCTTTTGGTATTGGGAGGTGTATTTAAAACTTGATTTTGCTTTTAATTTGAATGTTCTCAAAATGTCCCACGAGAATCCGGCCGCAAAGCGATGTCCGTAGGTGTTCTCTTGATTGTCTAAATAGAAGAATTCATTTGGCATCCATGTCCTTCTGTATGTCCCTAGAATAGAAAATGGTTTCGCAATGTCATATTTCAAACGCGTAGTGAATAGCGTTTTCGAATAGAGCTTTTCAGAAACATTCCAGCGGTATTGACCTGAAAGCGATGCTGAAAAACGCTTGGTTGGTTTAATCTTAAGACCAAGTTCATAACGATTGAAAAAATCGTTTTGTGACC
Organism: Bacteroidota bacterium; assembly: GCA_046051235.1. Taxonomy (GTDB): domain Bacteria; phylum Bacteroidota; class Bacteroidia; order Flavobacteriales_D; family Sanyastnellaceae; genus CAIZGX01. The sequence continues at coordinate 751 of JBJOON010000278.1, read as the reverse complement.
ATGCGAAACTTGGAATTATAAATAAAAGCAAAAGAGCAATTCGTTTCATTAATGTTGAATGAATAGGTTTCCAACTTCTACAACACTGCCCTCTGTAGTAATTTCAATTTCTTGACGAACAGGCACGGTATATTCTTGTGTAATGCTGACTTTCGATAATACGTAAACAGAATACTTTCCAATTTGAAGATTACGGAATGAGAATGCACCATTAGCACCTGTCTTTGTTGATTCATCATAAAATTCATTTTCTCCGTAGCATAAGTATACACGCATGTCTGTCATTGCGGTTTCTTCACCAATGTATCCAACTTCACCTTGATTAGAAACATCAACAAGGAAAGAGGTTGTAACGTCATCTGGATCAGGAATGTTTCCCATTTCAGTGGCCGTTAATGTTATGATGTCACCAACAGTATTGATGTTGAATTCAGCTGAAAGATTTGCGCTTAACGCAGCATCAACTTTGTCTGCGATTTCAAGATCTGTGTCGTCGTAAGAGAATTCAATTTGAACACCAGTTCTTCCTTGAAGCGCAGGATCAGCACTCGTTACCCAAACCGGATTGCTGAAATAGAAATAGAAATTTTCTCCCGAAAGTTGATTTACAATGAAATAATCGCCATGCTCTAATAGACTTCCTGGAGTTACAGTAATTTCGATTGATTCATACTGTCCATCTGTTTCATTAATTCCAGAAACCGTTCCTGTGATTGTTGATGTTCCGCCAGGACCAGCGATTTTTTCACAA
>JBJOON010000277.1:0-2818 GCA_046051235.1 Bacteroidota bacterium | reverse complement strand
TCAATGAGTTTTCGAAAACGAATGGGACCCAAATGCGGCACATTGGAAAGTGCCAGTGTATACAAAAGTTGTTGCGCGTTATTCATGCGCACAAAATTCATGAAAGGCGTTGAACACCTTCACAAACACTTATGCCATAAAAGAGAATATTATTTCTGCTGAATGAACAATTCGATAGCCTTACTCATGCTTGGCGCCTTGGGGTTCGGTGCCATAACATCTATACGAAGCTTCGCGTTTTCAACTGCCTGCGCAGTGGTTTGTCCGAATACAGCAATCTTCGTTGTATTCTGTTTGAACTTTGGGAAGTTCTTGAACAACGATTCAATATCTGAAGGAGAGAAGAATACAAGCATATCGTATTTCACATCGGCCAAATCACTCAAATCGCTACATACTGTCTTGTACATAACTGCTTTCGAGAAATCGATTTTTTCTTTCGTTAAAATCTCGGGAATACTAGGCTTCAACATATCTGAACAAGGAAGCATAAACTTCTCCGTTTTGTGCTTCTTTACGAAATCCATAATCTCTGCAAACGTTCCGTTTCCGTAGAAAATTTTACGCTTTCTAAACTGGGTATATTTCTGTAAGTAAAAAGCAATGGCCTCGCTTAAGCAAAAATATTTCGTTGCGTCTGAAACGGTAATGCGTAATTCTTTCGCTAAACGGAAATAATGATCCACTGCATTTCTGCTTGTGAACAACACCGAAGGATGCTCTGCGAAATCTACACGTTGCTGACGAAAGTCTTGCCCACTCACGCCTTCAACATGAACGAAAGGACGATAATCAATTTTTAACTTATGCTTTTTCGCAAGATCTACGTACGGGTTTTTGTCGGACCCTGGATCTTGTTGCGTAATTAAAATTGTTTTAATTTTCTCTGCCATCTCTGAAGGTTGAGGATGTCCTCTAAAAAACGTTTAGCCAAATTATTTTCGAAAGCACTGCCCAAGGCAAAACTTCGAAGGTGCAAAGGTAAAAAAAGATATAGAAAAATGGTACTCCCATTTGCATTGCTGAAAACATTGCTTGCAGCGTACTTAAAAAGGGTACAGTCACCAACAATACCATTGACAAGTTCAACGCAATTTCACTTACACTTCCAGTAGAATAAACTGCCAAAAGCAAAGGAACTGTTAACGCAAGCACCGCGAACCTTGAAGTTAACGCCAAGTATTTGTTGTAATCATCCAAAGCCGTTGAAGCACCTGCAGTTATGAAAGCAACTACCCAAGTCATTAACCATTTGATTCCAAAAAGAAAAATAACCAGTGCTACGCAAACCAAAAACTGATAAAAAGGAAGCAGCGTGAATGTTTCTGTAGAAAAAAGCAAATCAACATTCCAAAATTCTTCCACCCGTGTCCCTCTCTTCGGTCTTCTTGTTTGAAAAATCTTCTGCTTAATACCGAACGGAAAATAGCACGCAAGACCGTATTGTCGCGGTTTACCCACGCAATAACTCCCAACGCAAAGACGAAGATGAGTAACATCCAGTCTTCAGAAAGTTGATTGGCTATGCGAAGGGTTGGATTCATTAACGAATCATTTTCAAGAATCCGATTTCACCCTCAGTAAGTGGTCTATATCTTCCTCTTGTTAATTCTTTCTTAGTTAATCCAGCATACATCACGCGATCCAATTTCACTACGGTGTAACCGAAGTGTTCGAACATGCGACGTACAATTCTATTTCTTCCACTGTGAATACGAATACCCACTTGCTTCTTCGCATTTACGCCTTCCACATATTCAATCTCATCTGCTTTAATGAATCCATCGTCTAAAACGAATCCTTCGCGCATTTGATCAATGTGCTCCGATCTAACTTTCTGATCGGTTTCCACATGATACAATTTCGGAAACTCGTGCTTCGGATGCATCAAGCGTTTTGCTAATTCGCCATCGTTGGTAAACAACAACAATCCTGTAGTCGCTCTGTCTAATCTTCCAACCGGATAAATACGCTCTGCGCAGGCGTCTTTCACCAAATCCATTACCGTTCTTCTTCCTTCCGGATCTTCCATGGTGGTTAAGAATCCTTTCGGTTTGTTCAACAAGAAGTAACGCAATTTCTCTGGACGAAGAACCGCATCGTCGTATTTCACAACATCGTTCTTCGGATCTATTTTCAATCCTAACTCCTTCACCACAACACCGTTCACACTTACTAAACCAAGCTCAATCAATTGATCAGCCTCTCTTCGTGAAGCAATACCTGCGTTGCTTAAGAACTTATTCAAACGAATCAATCCTTCGCGCTCGGTCTTGCTTATGTATGCTTTCTCAGGAACGAACTCTTTGTGAAGTCCGCCACTTTTTTCCTTCTTCTTTTCTTCTTTTATACGCTCACGTGCGTTTGAACGATAAGGCTTCGGCGCATCTTCGTCGCGAACAAATTTCTTTGGCGCTTCCGTGCGTTTTGGTCTTGAACCCAATACATTCTTCCCTCTATCGTGACGGCTCGTATCCTTTGGTGCTTTTGCGGGACGCTCTGGACGTGCAGCAGCTTTCGGTTCTGGGCGTTCAGCGTTGAAACGACTTTCGTTTCTTCCACCTTGACGGTTTGAACGTCCACCACCAGTTGGTCTTGAGCCTGCGCTTCCTCTTCCACCTTCACTTCTTCCCTCACCGCGTGCTGGGCGATCTGAATAAGATGAACGTTCTGGTCGATCAGTGCGTTCTGGTCTTGCAGACCCTGAGCGCGTTGGGCGTTCTGGACGTGAAGATCCTGCACGTGTTGGACGGTCGGGACGTGCAGAGCTTGGGCGTTCAGGACGCTCCGATCTCGACGAACTCGAGCGTTCAGGACG
>JBJOON010000276.1:0-2843 GCA_046051235.1 Bacteroidota bacterium | reverse complement strand
GCGTTATTATTTGATAAGATCAATTCGACAGAGGGTATAACCTTCATATCTTCAACTTTTTTGATGATGGCAGAAATTAAATTTAGTTTTTTAAAACCAGTATCTTGGTTGATTTGTATTTCCCTCATACCATTTTCGAACTTTACTTGTTTTCTCATGCCAAATAGTTAAAATAAATCTTAAAGTAGCGTCGAATTTGAAATCACATCTGAGATCTTAGCAACAACCTCTTCAGTAACTTGAAACTTTTCAGCAATTTGGTTGATGGTCAATTGGCCGTTTCTTAGTTCGTTAATAATGGATAATGTAAGCTGGACGCCTTCAGATTTTCCTTCAGTTCTTCCTTCCGCAAGTCCAGTTTCCCTTTGATACGCTTCTATACTTTTTTGAGTCCGGATGTTATCCATGTATTTATCATACGCATACAGCTGACCTTCGGTGAAGTTCGATTCATCGAGCATTTCAATGGCTTTCTTGAGCTCTTCAAATGTTTCGTAGTGTTTTATAGGCATAGTTGAAAAGTATTCAGGTTCAGCAAAAAATTTCATCCACGCTTGCAATGGATTTTTCAAATCAAATGTACCGTTTTTCATGAATTTAGACAACTCGATGAAGTGAAAATGTATTCCTTCCATTTGACTATTCGGATCACCGACCTTTGCCAGGTTATAGGTTTGAACATAGTGCGGCAGCTCAGTGTCGATTGAATTGTTTAATATACATAGACAATGAACTGGCTGTAATTCTTCAAATGCAGATCCTGAAGGAAGCTGCCTACTATATACTTTACAAGCATGGAATAATACTCGTTTCAAAAAATCCTTGTGCAAGGAAATCTGCATCTCGACAATGAAATGTCTGTTACGAGCATCCTTGCAACGCACATCTACAATAGTTGTCTTTTCATACAAATGTTCCCCAACCAATTCAGGTTGCAAGTACTCAATTTCAATAACCGGATCTTTCAGTTCTATGGCTGCATTGATGAGCGACATCATTATATCTTTTTCTTCCCCAAAAATTCTTTTGAAAATGGGATCTGCGAGTGGACTCAATAATTTTCTTTTCATGCTACAAAGATGTGCTCCGTAAAAAGCGTATCAATGATGAAAACATCGATATATAAAGAGATTATTCTCTGAAAATTTTCGCAAATATTCAAATCTCTTGAGTAGGATATCTTATAACAAACAGTTGCATACATTTATTCTCTTATACCACAGAACTAGCCGGGGTTGTATGCTTACACTGATCTGGCTGATGGGCATTCCGCTTTTGTTGATTGCCATGGCATTACTTTTCAGTGCCTGATCGGGTAATGACAGTGGCAGTAAGTCGGTATATGTTAAACCTTCCATCGACTACAGGGGGAAGTTTCGATAGGGCTTTCTTTTGTTTATCATTCAAATGCGTCCGCACTGCGGACATAATTCATATATAGGAATGTTTAATGTATTATTTCTTCAGTTTCAATTCTAGTAATTGTGCCTTTTAACCGTCTATTTCCCTTTTTGACTGAGAAAAATCCCCGGAAAACAAGGTGTTTTAACCTTTTAATCACGCTTATTGGTAACCAACTTTGCTCTGGTTACGGGAACATACATTTAACAATTCTTTTGTCCATTTTGAATTACGGCCGCACTGCGGCCGCAATTGATTTGTTCAGATTTCACTTTATTAATAAGTCTAAGCAAAGGTTCTGAAAGACAATTCTACAATTGTGAACGCACTGCGTTCACAATTCACATGTCGAATTATTTAATATATAATTTATTGTTGCAGAATATTCTATTATCCTTTGATTAGGCTGATTTTCATATTTCCTTATAATGTTTCACTTTAGTGAAACTATATTAATTTTGAATGGAGAAGAGAGAAGATTGGAGTACAATAATCTTCTACTTTCAAAAATAACCCAGAAAAAACATTCAGGGAAATTCAATTAGCACTTAAGATAAAACGTGAATATGAAAACGAAAAATAAAAGCCTGGTTACCTTAGAGGAATTCAAAAATAAGAATTACGGAAAGCGTTGCACAAAAAAGCGGGATGAATTGGAAGCTGGATATGATCTTTTCAAAATTGGTGTACTGATTCATGATACGCGCATTGAATTGGGCATGACCCAGGAAGAACTTGCAATTAAAGTTGGCACAACGAAATCCTATATTTCCAAAATTGAAAACAATTTGAAAGAAGCCCGCATTTCCACTCTCCAGAAAATTGTTGAACTGGGATTTGGTGGGCATTTGGAGTTGTCGATAAAATTATAAGCACCTTTTATTCCTGAGGAAGAGCAAGAAGCATTAATTATGTTTCATATATGATATATCAGGCTTAACCTGATAATATAACTATGAAAGGTAAATATGCATCAACGCAATCAAGCGAACTCCTTTCCTATTTCAATTGACAGAGTAAGATTTGCTTTGATTATTGTAGGAAATTTTGAACAAGATTTTCTCAATTGTGCCCGCACTGAGGGCACAATTCATATATAGAAATCTTTAATACATTATTTCTTCAGTGTCAATTCTAGTAATTGTGCCTTTTCTCTGTTTATTTCCCTTTTTGACTGAGAAAAATCCCCACAAAACAAGGTGTTCTAACCTTTTAATCACTCTCATTGGTAACCAACTTTGTTCCAGTTATGGCAACACCGATTCAATAATTGAAACTTCCAGTAAAAGTGAAAGAAACAACTGAAAACAATAAATTATTTATAGAGCAGATAAAACTTTTATTAAGAAATGCTCAACTCGAAACTGCTCGTTCAGTCAATCATATAATGGTAAAAACATACTTTGAATTGGGCAAACGTATAGTTGAAAATGAACAGGAAG
>JBJOON010000275.1:0-2925 GCA_046051235.1 Bacteroidota bacterium | reverse complement strand
GAATTTCTTCATGGAAAGTCTGGTGTCTATACCATGAAAGATGTCTTGAATTTGTAACTTCGCCACACTAATAAAAAGAAAATGAATCTTATTCCTTGGATATTACTTCTGTTGTTAATCGCTATTCAATGCGCTACCACTCCCGCTTTAATGAAGCGAAGCGGATTGACTTTTAAACTTCCAGGATTCATTCCTATTCTGCATTTTCTGCCAATGCTGAAAATAATTGGAAGACCTTGGTATTGGTTCTTGTTGCTTTTGGTTCCAGGCGTTAACCTAATCATGTTGGTTATTGTGAATGTTGAAATGGGTATCGTCTTCAACCAACGCTCTGCAGGATCACAATGGAAATTCGGAGCGTTACCGTGGTATGCACTTTATGAATTGGCCTTCAAAAAGAATGAAGAAAAATATGTCGGTCCTCGCAATTGGAAAGACAAGAAAAAAAGTTGGGGACGCGAATGGGGAGAGGCTATTTTGTTCGCTGTTGTTGCAGCAAGTATTATTCGTTCCTTCACCTTCGAAGCATTCACTATTCCTACTCCGTCGATGGAAGCGAGTATGAAAGTGGGAGACTATTTATTCGTAGACAAGTTCACATACGGAACACGTTTACCTATGACTCCGGTTTCAATTCCGTTCTTCCACAATGCCATTCCTGGCGGACTCACTAACAGTTATGTTGAATGGTTCAGCCTTCCATACATGCGCACGCCTGGATTCGGGAAAGTAGAACGTTTCGACCCGGTTGTTTTCAACTTCCCGAATGGAGATACTGTGTTGATTGATCCGTATTACGTTGGGCACAACTATTATGAATTGCTTCGCAACGAAGCCATAACTATGGCAGGTAATAATGTTGAATTATACCTTTCCGACAAAGCGAAATACGACGCCATGGCGCGTAACAATTTCAACGAAAAGAAAACATGTAAATCGTGTCGCGAAAACACTCCTGGAGGAAGAGGCAATTTGAAAATTGGCGGCACGCGTCACCGTCCACTCGACAAAAAAGAAATGTACATCAAGCGTTGCATTGGTCTTCCTTGGGAAACGCTTGAAATACGCGACGGACAAGTATACATAAACGGTTCAGCCATTGAAAACAAAGTGGGCATGATGTGGAATTACATCGTTTCTGTTTCATCACCCTCTGCGATTTCGAAGCTTCAACGCGACTTTGGCAAATTGAACAGTGAATTGCAAATAGCGAATCAAGAAGGCACTGAACTGCTTGTTCCATTAACAACAGACGAAGCGAACAGAATGCGCGTAATGACAAGCGATTTCCCAAGTGTAGTTCAATTCCAAGACACTTCTTCGGACAACTCGCTTTCTATTTATCCGAACGCTTCTGACTATCCGTTCAACGCATGGACCAGCGATCGCTTCGGACCGTTGACAATTCCTGCTGAGGGAATGACCATTGAAATGACGCACGATGCATTCGTTCGTTACGGAAGAGTGATTGGTGCTTACGAAGGAAATTCCATTCAAGAAAAAGACGGAAAGATTTTCATTAACGGACAAGAAGCCGCGACATACACCTTTAAGCAGAACTATTACTTCATGATGGGAGACAATCGCCACCACAGTGCCGTTCACTTGGTTCTCGAAAGAGAATATGGATTATCACGGAAGCAATAAGATTCGTTGGGATCGCATTTTCCATTTGGTAGACTAAGACCTTCGAATGAACGAACTTCCGCTGTGTTGCTTCGCTCCTGTGAGCTGGTATGTTTTGTATGCAGATGAGAATTTCTGTTTAGCGCAAGACGAATACTTTCAGAAGCAAACCTACCGCAATCGATTCGACATACTTACGTGTAACGGTGTTCAAACTCTTACTATTCCTGTCGAATCTACCGGAGGTGAACGAAAACTTCTTCGCGACATTCGCATTAGCCCAGAATACAACGGCAAGAAAACTTTGCAAGCCATTCGAAGTGCCTATGGCAATTCAGCCATGTACGATTTCATTGAACACGAATTTGAAGAACTTTTTCTGAAGGAAGAAAAGTTTCTTTTTGATTTTAACATGAAAGCGCATGACTGGTCATGCAGGTGGTTTCCCACAATTCCGAAGGAAAGATTGATTGAATCAAAGATTCCGGAGGAAAGATTGGCGGAGCCAAAGATTCACTTCGTGAAAGAATTAGAAGTTGAAAGATGGAAGCAGCGCGGGACACGACCGGTGGAACTGAAAAGCTATCCGCAGGTGTTTTCCGATCGATTTCCGTTTGAAAAAGACTTGTCTATTCTCGATGCTATTTTCAATTTGGGAAAGACCTCGTACAAGTCTCTTGGCCATGTTAACAATTACTGAAATTAGTTTCGTTTTTCGCGGAAAGCATTGCATTTTTGCATAGATGAAGAAACGCAATTCCGACCTTGTTCAATTTTTTCTAACTGTGGGTATTCTGTGCGCCATTGCATTGCTTTCCTCAGTTGTATTTTTCAAACTAGACATTACTGCGGAAAAGAGAAATTCACTTTCGAAAACATCGCTGGAGATGTTGGAAAGTTTGGAGGAGCCCGTTTACGTTCGTGTTTATTTGCACGGAGAATTTCCTGCCGACTATAAGCGTCTGGAACAAGCCGTTGAAGAGCGTTTGGCAGAATTCAACAATCTCAGCGACGGATTGATTGAATATGAATTCATAGATCCGTATGAAGAAGCAGACGAGAAGAAGCGTCAAGAAATTTTCGCTGCACTGGATGAAAAGGGATTGAAATTTTCGAACATCAGTTACGAAAAAGACGGCGCTGAAGTAAACAAGATTATCTGGCCGGGCGCGATCGTAGAATACAAAGGCAAAGAATATCCTGTTCAATTCATGCGCAGTGAAATGCCATTGTCAGACCCTGAAATGGTGAACTTCTCTGTAAACAATCTCGAGTATGAATTGGCAAGTAGTTTCCGTA
>JBJOON010000274.1:0-2827 GCA_046051235.1 Bacteroidota bacterium | reverse complement strand
ATTTCCACCAACATTGCGATGACGTTTTTCAAATCTGGCCAACGATGAGCCTGATATATTTTTGTTCGAATGAAGAATATTTCTGAGAATAGAAACATGAGCCGTATCTGAAATTGAATTCTGCATGTTCTGTTTCTTACGCGCATTTAACACTCCTGCAGAAAGACCTTTTTCTGTATCTAACAAAACACCTAAGACGTAATCATATCCGAAAATCTTTCCAATCCTTCTCAATGTCTTCGCTCGTCCTGAAGGCCCTGGCATATCGGATTCAGGAAGTCCTTTATTCTTCAAAAAAGCCTTTGCGTGGCCCATTTCAATTTCACTCATCTCACGAAATACGTGCGCTACATTCGGATCTTCCTCATGCTCCGCCAGTAAGGCGTATAGAAATGAAGCGTCAACTTCAGTTTGAATACTCGTCAGATTTTCCATGAAAATAATTTCATGCAAGGTCGGAGTTATTCTTGTGAAATGCAAGTAGAGGGATCGTATTAGATTAAACAGAACTCTTTTGCTTTGCTAAAAATGTTACGGAATAATTAAATTCGCCGTTCACTCCTGTCCAAAAATGAAAAAACACGTTGTACTTTTTCTTTCTTTGATTGCTTTCAGCGCAAGCGCTCAAGTCGATCATTGGGAGACCGTTGTATATGACACACTCGAATGGCATTATATCGTTCCCGATGCCACCACCCCTTCCGAGTGGATTAGTCCAAGTTTTGACGATTCTGCCTGGAGCGTTGGAAATGGTGGATTCGGATTTGGTGACGGAGATGACGGAACAAATATTCCTACAGGGAACATATCTGTTTACCACCGCATTCATTTTATAATAAATGACTGGAATGAAATTTCAAAGTTCATCCTCAATATGGATTACGACGATTCGTACGTTGCTTATTTGAATGGTGTGGAAATTTCTAGGTCGAATATTTCATCAGCCGGACAGCCTGCTTGGAATGATGGTGCAGACGGACAGCACGAAGCAAACATGTACCAAGGTGGATTGCCCGATGAAGTCATTTTCCTCACAATTCTGGTGACATTACCTCGAGGCCATTTCTTAACGTCGGACTTACAACAAGCAATAGTTACTACGGAACGCCGCCTTCATGGTTTGTGCAACCTTTTGAATTCAGTTCTTCAACCCTTCCGATTGTTGTCTTAAATACTTATGGTGTAGAAATACCCGACGAGCCAAAGATTGATGCAGAGATGGGGATCATTTTCAATGGTGAAGGTCAAATCAACCATATCAACGATGCCTTCAACGAATTCAATGGACTAATAGCCATTGAAACAAGAGGATCTTCTTCGAGTGGGTTCCCTGCTAAATCATACGGACTAGAAACACGCGGGCCTGATAGTGTGAATTACAACGCATCCATTTTCAATTGGCCAGCCGATAACGATTGGATCTTGTATGCACCATACACTGACAAAACAATGATTCGAAATGTTCTCACCTATCATTTAGGAAATGAAATGGGACGCTGGACACCTCGAACGAAGTTATGTGAACTCGTATTAAATGGCGAGTACATGGGCGTTTACGTTTTCATGGAACGAATAAAACAAAATCCTGGAAGAGTAAACATCAACGAATTACTTCCATCCGACACAATTGATAATGAACTCACGGGGGGATACATCTTAAAAGTGGACAAGACCACAGCCAATGGAGTTATTGCTTGGTATTCACCTTATCCTGCTCAAGCTCCAAGCAACGAAAGCATTGGACTGCAACTTCACGATCCCGAGCTACTTGAATTGCATCCAAGCCAATTGAATTACATACAAACATTTTTCACCGATTGGGAAGATGCGCTAGTATCCAGCGAATTCACCGACCCTATATTAGGCTATCGAAAATTCATCGATGTTCCTTCTTTCATTGACTTCTTTTTGGTGAATGAAGTTTCTAAGAATGTCGATGGCTATCGCATTTCATCTTTCTTCTATAAAGAGCGTTTCAGCGAAGGAAATAAATTAGTTGCTGGCCCACTATGGGATTTTAATATCGCATGGGGAAACTCGAATTATTGTGAAGGAGGAGAAACCTTTGGTTGGGAGATAAACTTTAACCAAACATGCGGCGGTGGGAACAACCCTTCTTGGTGGAACCGCTTGCTCGAAGATAGTCTCTATGCGAATGAAGTCCGTTGCCGTTGGAGTGATCTTCGCACCACTCTTCTCGATACAACATATTTGTATAATTACATCGACAGTCTCACCGCCATTTTGGAAGTTCCTTCGCAGCGTCATTACCAACGTTGGCCTATCCTTGGGAACTATGTTTGGCCAAACAACTTCGCTGGATATACTTACCAAGAAGAAGTGGATTACTTAAAATTATGGATCGGGGAACGCATAGCCTGGATGGACGCGAATATGTTTGGAACATGCGACACAACAGTGCAAGTTTCCGATTTAATGAATGTCCAATTCAACATATACCCAAATCCAACCAACGATATTTTATATATTGAAACGCCCTTAGATAAAAACTTTGAAATAATAGTATTCACCACACAAGGTACATTGGTGCAGCGAATTCAAAAAGCGAATGTAACGCGTACCTCTCTCTCTCTTGCAAATCTTCCAAAAGGAATGTATTTCATTCAAATCAAAAACGACAATCAAACATTTACTACTCAAAAAATAATCGTACAATGAAAATAAAATCATTATTCTTCGCCGCACTAGTTGGCGTTGCCTTTTCGTCTTGTGAAAAAATCGCTGGTCCTGGCGGAACATCAACAATCACAGGAACGGTTTCTGGAATTAATGAAACAGATGGACAGTATGAATCAATCGAAATTAC
>JBJOON010000273.1:0-2615 GCA_046051235.1 Bacteroidota bacterium | reverse complement strand
TACAGCAAGCCTTATCGCGGTGGATTCGCTGTTACGCTCTTGCTGGTTTTAGTGCTTTCTGGATTGACGGTTGTTCGCCCGGAACAGATGCGCAACATGTTAGATGTAGCGGTCCCAGGAGGAGATCCCATGCAAATACTGAATGTAGCCATTTGGTTTTTTGTAGTGTTGGCTGTTGAAATACTGCTTCAATACATTCAAACGCTTTCTGCCAATAGCGTTGCACAAAGCATTACGCTCGACATGCGTGAAAAGGTCTATGCGCAAGTGATTCGATATAAGTTGAATTACTTTGATAAGACGCCAGTTGGACAATTGGTAACGCGTCACATTGGGGACATCGATGGTATTGCCGAAGTGTTCAGTGTTGGACTTTTAGATATCATTCGCGATACGCTTAAGCTGTTGGTTATTGTAGGTTTCATGTTTTTTCTAGATTGGAAGTTGACGTTGATTGTGATGCTTCCCATTCCAATTTTGCTTTGGGCCACCCGCTTGTTTCAACAAGCCGTGAAGAAGTCGTTTCAAGATGTGCGAAATGAAGTGGCGCGCATGAATGTGTTCGTGCAAGAGCACGTAACAGGAATGAACATTGTTCAATTCTTCAACCGTCAGAAAATAGAAAACGAAAAATTTGTCGAGATCAATGCGCAGCAAAGAGATGCGCACATCCGAGGTATTTGGGCCTACTCCGTGTTTTTTCCTGTGGTTGAAATTCTTTCCGCTCTTTCGGTATCCTTGCTCCTTTGGTGGGGTGTAAAGGCTAGTTTGAATTTGGAAATGTCTCCAGGATTAATTCTTGAATTCAGCACGTTCATAGCCATGATGTACAGACCCATCCGTCAAATGGCAGACAATTTCAACGTCCTTCAAATGGGTGTGGTGAATGCCGAACGTGTTTTCAAATTAATGGACGAAGACCATTCAGAAGAAGATGCTCTTCATGAAGAGATGAAGGATGTGAAGGGAAGAATTGAATTCAGAAATGTAAGTTTTCAATACGTGGAAAATCAACCGGTGTTGACCAACTTCAACATGACAATTGAAGCGGGGAAAAGCGCGGCTATTGTTGGATCTACGGGGTCCGGGAAATCTACACTTATCTCATTGTTGAACCGATTCTACGAAATAAACAGTGGTGAAATTTATATAGATGATGTTGCTCTTTCGAAACTTCCTTTGGTTTCACTTCGAAAGACTATCGGTGTAGTTCTTCAAGATGTTTTCCTTTTTAGCGATTCCATTCGAAATAATTTAACGCTATATAATTCAGAAATTTCTGATGATCGAATGATTGAAGCTGCAAAAATGGTGGGTGCTCATGATTTTATTATGGCACTTCCAGGCGGTTATGATTTCGATGTGAAGGAAAGAGGAACGTTGCTCAGCACGGGTCAGCGTCAGCTCTTGGCTTTCGTTCGCGTGTTTCTTCAAGATCCGAAAATTGTTATTCTTGACGAAGCTACTTCGAGTATTGATACCGAATCAGAGATGCTTATTCAGCGAGCGACAGAGTTGCTCACGAAAGACAGAACGTCGATCGTTATTGCACACAGACTATCTACTATTCAGCAGGCCGATGTGATTTTCGTTTTGGAGAAAGGAGAGATTATAGAACAAGGAAGTCACCATGAACTCATGAATATGAGCGGGCATTATCGTAATTTAGTGGAACTTCAATACAAGAAATAATGACCCACGCTGAAAAGATTGTAGACCTCATGTTCACCAACGATGCATTTAGCCAATGGTTGGGAATTGAGCGTTTAGCGATTGCCCCAGGTATTTGCGATTTGCGCATGACGGTAAGAGGTGAAATGCTAAACGGATTTGCAATTGCTCATGGAGGCATTACCTATTCATTAGCCGACACCGCTTTGGCCTTTGCGAGCAATGCACATGGATTGAAGTGCTATTCGGTTGAGACGTCTATTTCGCATGTGTGAAGTGCTATTCGGTTGAGACGTCTATTTCGCATGTGAAACCGGTCGTGGAAGGAGATGTTCTTTCAACGTGGGTTGAAGAGAAAAGTTTATCGAAGCGCTTAGGTGTTTATCACATCACTGTTTTCAATCAGAACAAGCAAGAAAATACTCGTGTGGGCAAGGTTTCCCACTTGTTAGAAAAACTCTCTGAATCGGCTACATTGGCCATGGCTCGTATGGGTCGTGAATTGGCTGCTGAAGGTAAACCAGTGGTGAACCTTTCTATTGGTGAACCCGATTTCAATACGCCTGATTTCATTAAGGAAGCTGCGATTGCGGCTATACACGCGAATGTAACGCATTACCCGCCTGTAAACGGTTTCTTGGAATTGCGTCAAGCCATTTCAAACAAATTCAAACGCGATAACGGACTTACGTATTCACCCGAACAAGTGGTGGTAAGCACAGGGGCTAAACAAAGTTTGGCGAATGTGATTTTAGCGTTAGTGAATCCTGGAGATGAGGTAATCATGCCAAGTCCTTATTGGGTAAGCTATGCTGAATTGGTGAAGATGGCCGGAGGAACAGTCGTTGAACTGCACGCCAGTATTGAAAGCAATTTCAAGATTACACCAGAGGGATTGAGCAACGCCATTAACGATAAAACGAAGTTGATCATTTATAGTTCGC
>JBJOON010000272.1:0-3432 GCA_046051235.1 Bacteroidota bacterium | reverse complement strand
TCCGTTTATGATTTCATTTCGCGTCCAAACCGGGAAGCGCAAGTCGTAACAGATATTCAACAAAATATTCCATCCGCGCCATTCCACTAAGCATTGCTCCTCGCCCGCTTCGTAGTGTTTGTGTTCTCCTGCGAAAGAGAACAAGTGACGTTTGTTGTACGTAAAAACTTCTCCGCTCGGACGAACAAAGAACAGACGGTTAAAAGCCTTGCCTTCCTCGCGTACAGAAAGACTGCCTACGATAGCGGCGTTCAATCTTGCGGACTCTTCCTTCATCAATGTAACACTCGGAAACTCGCCATTCACAAGCTCTTCAGACACTGCGGTATTCATGGTGAAACCCGTTGAAAACATTTCCGGAAGAACAATCAGATCCCATTGATTGGGTTGTTGTTCTTGCAGTAACGCCCTGAAATGCGCACGGTTTTCTTCTTGATTTTCCCAATGCAGGGACGTTTCCAGTAAAAGTGACTTTAGTTTCATTTGCAGTCGAAGTTATGTGAAATAATAATAAATCAAGTATCTTGGCTTCATGAAAAAATTGATCTTTCTTTCAATTGCAGCAGTAGCTGTTGGATGCGCCGCTTCAAAGCAAGTAGCAATTACTGAAGCTGATGTAGCATTAGCCAAAACAGAATTCTCTGGAGTAACCCTTGCTGAATTGCAGACCGGACAAGTGTTGTACACAGAGCATTGCCAAAGTTGTCACGCCTTAAAAGATCCAGCTTCTGAAGGCGTTCGCGGATGGAAACACCATGTGCCAGAGATGGTAGAAATGGCGAACAAAGACAAAGCCGCAGGCATCGACAAGAAGGAAGAACAAGCGATTCTTCGTTACTTGATTACGATGGGACCGCTGAAAAAATCGTAACAGGAACTTTTTAATCATCTTCGATGATCAATTGCGTTGCAATCAATCACTACGTGATCAATCGTTCCGATTTCACCGAAGGTTTGATCCGCAGGATTGATCTAAAAGATTGATTCGAAGAATTGATCACGCAGTGATTGATTGCTTCGCAATTAAAAGCTCGGGCACGCAATCGTTCTAAACTTCGCTTTCGAAACTTTCATAGACTTCGGAGTCTTGATGCTGTAGCCGAGGGTGACAGTTTTACTTTCACCAGGTGCGAGTTTCATGTTCCAAGAAAGTTTGCCGGTGTTCTTTTCTAAAACGGCTCCAGAGATTTCCAACATGGCTACTTCAATTTCTCCGTTGGAAGAAATAGGCAGTTGGTCTTCCAACAAAACACTAATCTCTTTGTCGCGATTGTTGCGAACGGTTGTTTCGAAATAGAAGGTTTCTTTTTCGTTGTTGCCTAACAACTGACGCTTACTTAATTCAGATTGCTTCTTACGCGCCAAAGCTACACGCTTGTCTCTTCCCAATGAAAGAGAAAGGGTATCGTCGACAGATGCTGTATTGATAAAACTCTGTCCCAAATAGGCTCCTGCGAAATAAACACTCGCCTTTCCACTTACCAAATTCAAGGTGTTCCAACCAACAACCTTCGCCATTAAAAACGCATCAGCGTCTTGCTTCGGCACTGCATAATGCATGTAGGTTGCAGGAAGTGAATATGACGTAACATCTACTACATAAGGCTTTCCGTCTGATAAAATGGTGTAAGGCAATTCAATTTCGAATTCTGCGCTCAACTCCTGAACAGCGACTTGCTGAAAGGCCACTTCACCACCTCTATCTTCCTTCTTCAAATAATCGCTTCGGGTACTCTTCATGTCCATGACCATAACAGACTCCAAATTCTTTTGAACCCCAGCTATTCTTTGGGTCGACTCTGCTATGTCCCAAGTCTCTAAAGTTGGCTTCTCAGCTCCTTGAAGAGGTTCGCTTGTGCTTAGAATCATTAACACTTCCGTCCAATCCAATCCCGATTTGTTGAACACATTCGCGTGATAATCTAACTTCACCGGATCAACTGCATTCTCTGCGCGCACATCGTACTTCGGAGCCCATCCGGCATTGCGAACCAAATACTTTAACGTGAAAATGGCTTCGCCTCGCGTTTTGGCATCCAACACAACAGTCACCTCAGATGTCGGTGGATTTTCTTTCGCATTCAACTCTTGCAATTGCGCCGTGTAACTGGCTGACTCTTTAATGAGCTTGCGCTCTTCGGCATCTGCCTTCAACAAGAAAACATTGATCTCATTGTTGCGTTTGCGGAAGAAATCGGCAGCCTTTTCAATCTCTGCAATAGGCACATTGTTCGATGTTCCGCCAATGGCCTCGTTGCGAAACAACATGTCGCGTTCCTTTGCATAAACACTTTTCTCTGCGCGAAGTGTCGCTAACTTCTCTTCCACCAAAGCCGACTTCTCTTGCAGTTCCGCAATCTTCGCATTCGGCATTTGCTCTTTCAAATAATTGTTGCGAATGGAAACACTTTGAAAAACCACATTGCGGTTGCTACATTCCAACACCACACTTTCGGGTTGCATGTCTGCACTTAATCCCGTGAACACTACTGTCTGTTTCCCTTGTGAAACCTGTGTTTCAGCGGTATGCACCAACTGCGCACCTTGAAGGTAAACAGTCACTTGCGTAATCTTCGAAGTCACATTCGCTTGAGCTAACATTCCCATCGAAACAAAAAACAAAGCGCTAAATGCAAAAAGATTTTTCATAATTAAAATTTATATTGAAGAGAAATTTCGTGATTCAAATGTTGAAGCGATTTGTGTTTATCGCTTGCGAGTCCAGTGTATACGCCAACAAATTTTCTATAGATAAGCATACCTCGAATGTAAGCCCCGCTGTGCACATTATCCCATGTTCGAACTCCCATTCCAAAGGCATATTTCCGAGTTGAAAGATTCAGTCCTGCTTGATACTGACGAAGCTTCGATTCATCTTCAAAACCACGCTTGTATATTCCTGAAAAAGCTAATGTGGATCTTCTCGAAATATTTAGAAATGACCATCCCACTTGCGTGCACAAGACTTGCGAAACATTTTTCACTTCGTTATTGAAAGGCATCACTTGAAGGTCATTCGATTTATAAGACAAACCAACCATGAACTTTCCAGCTGGATTGCTCATAACGTTCAAACCGAGGGCATATGCAAAACGTTGATTGTCATCATTTGAAAACTCCGCACGTCCACCAATTCCCACGTGCAAATTACTCCGTGTGGTGTACGAATGCGTTGCAAATTGAAGGGCTGCTGCATTGAAGACTTTTGAATTCTGATAAATATCTAGACCAATTGCCGAATAGATTTTATCTAAATTCATTTGTCCTTGTACTCCTCTTCCACCCGACGATTGATAATAAGTACCTATTTTGTTATAATCCATAGGTGAAACGACAAACGATGGATTTTCACTTGGCAAAAACGACATCGGATTCAACGAACGGAATTGTGCGTTCGCTTGAAGCGCTAGAGAAAAAAGTATGAGGAATAAA
>JBJOON010000271.1:0-2816 GCA_046051235.1 Bacteroidota bacterium | reverse complement strand
AGAATTAATCTAAATAGCACTTATGAGAAAAAACATATATACCACTGCAGCTTGTTTATTTGCATTGAATGCAATGGGGCAAAGCGACACATTACCAAAATTCACTGCTCAACCGGTAGAAATTAAAGTGGCTGTTTTCGATGAAACAGGAAACCTGCCTGCTATTGATGGTGTGCGTATTTATGGAGGAAAGAAATCGGCCTACATCACTCCAGAAAAACTGAATATTGATTTGTCGTCTAACAACTCACGCCAATTGTTCGGAAGAATACCTGGTATTATGGTTTGGGAAAGCGATGGAAGCGGCATTCAAACAGGAATCGCCACGCGCGGATTAAGTCCTAATCGCTCTTGGGAATTCAATATGCGTCAGAATGGATACGACATTGCCTCTGATGTTTTCGGTTATCCTGAAGCGTATTACACTCCGACTGCCGATGCGGTTAAAAGGATTGAAGTGCTTCGCGGAGCAAGCAGTCTTCAATATGGTCCTCAGTTCGGTGGAATGATTAACTATGTTTTTGACAGCGCTCCCACAGCGAACGGTAGTGAGACAAAGATTCGTCAGACATTCGGCTCTTATGGTTTGTTCAATAATTTCATTAGCACAGGCGTTCGTAAGGATAAATTTTCGTTCTATTCATTTTACCATAGAAGATCGGCAGAAGTTGAAATTTTTCCGATGAAACTATATCAAAATGCACAACAGAGTTTTCGCGCACGCAATTGGATTCACATTCCATGGAATATGATGAATGTGCAGTTGGATATAGTTTCATCGGAAAAATTTCAACTTGAATTAAAAACTTTTGGGTTGCTCGCTACGCGTGGAAGCGTTGGATTCTTAGATCCGATTACTACTGCCGATAATGTCCTCAGCACCACGAACGATTACGCTATTCGCAGAGTAGACAGCGACCGTTATCAAAATTTAGGAACCGAGTTGCGCGGAAAGTATGTTTTTGAGTTATTTGGAAATGAACAAACCTTGGCTTTCGGTGCTCGCGCTTATCAAGCGAAGACTTTCCGTCATCAAAGGGGTAACGGTACAACAGGGGTCGATTACAACATGGATTTAGACTCCTTAGGGTATAAAGTGAATTACGTTTTCGGGACGAAGAACTACGCCCTATTCGCAGAACAGGCGTTGTATGTAGGAAAGCGTTTGTTGTTTGTTCCGGGTGTTCGTTTCGAGCAGATAACCGCTTATGGAAGTGGAACAGTGAATTACAACAACGGAGCTATTCCTTTACAAGAGCGTACCGTTTCAAAAGTTCTTGCCGGAGTAGGAGCAGAGTTCCATTTGAACGAGAAAAATGAAATTTACGCAAATGCTTCTCAAGCCTTTCGTCCAATGACATTTTCGGAAGTGATTCCTTCAGCTACAACAGATGTTGTAGATCCGAATTTAAAAGACAGCGAATCTTTGAACATTGACCTTGGTGTTCGTGGTTCATGGAAGAACTTTGTGAGCTACGATGTGAGTGTTTATCAAATGAATATTCAAGATCGAATAGGAACCTATACCCAAAGCAACATTCGCTATGTAACGAACATAGGATCTTCCTTGTCTAAAGGTGTTGAGATGTATGTGGAAGGAAATATTTTCCAAGCACATCATTCTGGAAGAATAATAAGTGTGCATCCGTTTGCTTCAATAGCATACAATGAAGCGGTTTATACTTCTTGGAACGACCCTACAGTTGTAGCAGGTTCTTCTTCCGACCGAACAAACAAATCGGTTGAGAATGCTCCACGTCGCATTCAGCGTTATGGTTTGACGTGCAAATTGAATCGCTTCACGGCGACGTATCAATTGAACAAAGTGAGTGATGCTTTCGCCGATGCGTTGAATACTGTTACTCCGAATGCGGCTGCAACAACAGGATTAATTCCGGCTTATCAAGTCAGCGATTTAAGTTTCGCCTATAACGGAAAAGAGAAGTATACTCTTCAAATGGGCGTGAACAACCTTTTCAACGAAAGTTATTTCACAAGAAGGGCCGGAGGTTACCCCGGCCCTGGATTGTTACCCGCGAATGGAAGAACTTACTTCTTCACATTCGGAATTCAGATTTAATCTTAAACTTGTTTGATCATTTGAACGTTCAACGCCAACTTGATAACCTCGTCTAAAACGATTGATCCGTCTTCGCTAGTTGCGTTCCAAGTCAAACCGTATTCGCTTCTGTTTAAAGCGCCTGTGATTTCGAAACCAGCTTTCACTTGTCCCCATGGATCAACCACCGTTCCTGTGAATTCAACGTTCATAGAAACTTCTTTCTCAATACCGTGCATGTTTAGCATACCTTTCATAGCATACTGACCATCGCCAGTCTTTGTGAAAGAAGAAGACTTGAAAGATAATTTTGGGAATTTTTCAACGTCAAAAAACTCAGGACTTTTCAAGTGTCCGTCGCGTTGCTCGTTTCGTGTGTTAACAGAATCAATGTCTGCATCAAATGAAAGTTCTGAATCTGAAAAATCGGCTGCGTCTGCCGCCATAGTTGCAGTGTATGAATTGAATACGCCGTTTACATTCGTAATCATCATGTGACGAACTTTGAACCCAATTTCGCTGTGAGAAGGGTCGATATTCCAAATTTGTTTGCTCATGTTTTTTGTTTTTCTCTAAATTAAGTTATTTCTTTTTGAACGAAGCGAGTTTACAATAAAATAATGTTGTCGTTTACAAAGTTGAGTTGAGTAATCTGCCCGATTCAATGAGTTTTTTCAATAGTGGTGAGCGACGCATCGCTTCCAACAAATTTAAATGCCCCACGTGGTGGGTGTCGGTTCCTATGAAATCGACCAAG
>JBJOON010000270.1:0-3931 GCA_046051235.1 Bacteroidota bacterium | reverse complement strand
TTGGGGAACCGACGAGAACACGATGTTCGTCGTTGGCGCAACCAAAGCCGAAAGCCTCGCACAGATTCGTCAAATTATTCCAAATCACTTCTTGCTTGTCCCTGGCGTTGGCGCGCAAGGCGGAAGCCTTCAAGAAGTTGTCAAGTACGGAATGAATAACGAAGTCGGATTGTTGGTGAATGCGAGTCGTTCTATCTTGTATGCCTCATCGGGCCCAGATTACGCGAGTGCTGCTGCTGCTGAAGCGAAGAAGATGCAAGAGGAGATGGCGGTTTATTTGTAGGGATTAGTTTATATTTATGGAATAATAATTCTACAATAGATGACTAAATCGCGCGTTGCTTTTCTTGTAGCTCTATTTTTTATTGTTGCTGCAACACTTTCGTCTTGTCATTTGGAAAAAAGAGTATACTCCAAGGGATATCATGTTACATGGAATCATGAAAGTCGTTTTAATCATGAGGCTTTCTCAAATAAGACAATACAAAATGTCACTGCAAGTGAGACGAACACTCCAATTGTAATTAAATCAAAACTGTCAGAGTCGTTTCAGGATACTGTTTCTTTTGAGCACAACAATCACATTCAAGAGCACTCAACTGAAAAAGATTCACTCGTAATTTCTGAAGAAGATAAACAGTTGATTGGTCGTTACAACAACACAAGACAGAAAATGGAGAAAACCCTGTTTATTGCGTTGGGCGATGCCGGAGCAGCAATTGTTTTTGGCATTTTTAAAGAGAAATTAACAGGAGATTTTGGCGAGAAGTTCAAGATTTTCTTGTCCAATACAATGGTCATGTTGATCCCGATTATAATAATGATTGAATCAATTCTTTTAATCATCCTAAGTGCTAGGGCCATAAAATTAAAAAATCGAGGAATCGACCCATTTACAATGAAGACCTTGCCAGGTGAATTACACGTAGGGTCGAATGTTCTGTTGATTATTTTAGGGATTGTTTCATTTATTTTTTGGGGGTTAATTGGAGCTGTGATTTTCTACTTCATGAATTATTAGTGCCCTTCCACCAATTTCTTCAACGCGCTATTCATCGCCTCAAAACTCTCTTTTGCATTTTGAGTGTTGTATATAAAACTCAAGATTCCACCGAATTCCTCTTCATGAAATAAGGTGCATCCACCCGTTTGGTTCGCTTGAATTCTGAACTTATGCCTACCGTCAAAGATTCCAGGAATAAATAGATGCCCTTGCCATTCGAATTGAGAATTCATTTCTGCGATAAGTACCGTTGGTTTAAAAGACATTCCCTTCGAGTTAACTGGTTGAATGAAGGCCTCAAGTTTTTCTCCTTTAATGGCCTTTCCAGAAATTTTACGGATAAACGGATTCCATTTCGGATAGTCTTCAAAATTCATTAATGCGCTCCAAACGGATTCTGGTGTTGCATTAATTTTAATTTGAGTTTTAATTTCTTTTGCCATATTTATATTGTTTTGGCAAAGGTGTTCTGAGGATCAAGCTAATTCACTTGATGTAAATCAATAAATCTATTTCGATATTTTTTTGCGAATGCGGCTGAATGTTTCCGGTGTCATACCCAGCAAAGAAGCAATGTAGTTTTGAGGTACACTTCTGAAAATGTCAGGAAAATAAGTTTCGAAATTTTGAAAGCGCTCTTCTGCCGACATGGATAGATGACTAAATACGCGATTTTCCAATGTGGTGAAACACTTAATTAAAAAAGCTTTTTCAAGTTGATTCCACAAGGGAATGGTGTCGCAAACGCGTTGGTAATTTTCTTTCGAAATAGAGAAAATACTTGTTTCGGAAATTGCTTGAATATTCCAACGTGAAGGTGTGTCGAAAATGAAGCTTTGTAGTTCAGTAGCAAAATGACCAGGTCCTGAAATCCATTGCGTAATTTCATTTCCATCAACCAAGGTATGCATGCGCATGAATCCATTTTCAACAAAGGCTAAATCGTTACAAAGCTTATCTTGCTCTGCAAGAAACTCGCCTTTAGAAAAATGTTTAGAAACAAACAATTGATTAATGAATTTCAACTGTTCTTCATCAGTTACCCCGAAATAGGTTGAAATGTATACGTTTAAAGTTTCATTCATTGCGTCTAGATTTCCCTCAGTTTTTTTCTACGGTGGTTTCAACCAAGATGGGCAATTTTGTTTCTTGTTGAAATTGAAAGAGCAAATTCTTCAATTCGAAAATAGCGCCGTGTCCACGCGCAGACTTTCGAACGGCCAAGTAACTGCAATAAATGAAATTGTCCCACTGCGAATGGAACTTGGAAACTTCGTTCTTTCGCTTCAAGACCCTTACAATTCGGAACGGTCCAATGCCTAATAAAAGCAGCAAAAGGAAATAAAGAAAATTTGGCTTTCGCTTGTACTTATTCGGGAAAAATAAAATTATTCCTTCCCCCGTGGAATCTATATAAACTCCTCTGTTGCGTTTCGCTTCAGAATGATAATACAACGAAATAAGCCAGACTTTAAAACGAAAGAAACCCTTGTTTCCAACCGAAAAGAAAACAGACGGATTGTCGACAAGGGTTTCATTCAATAAATACAACGCACGAGACATGGCAGCCTATTATGCGTTCCAAGGATATGTGTAGTGCGTTGGAGCAACAAAGGTTTCCTTAATGGTTCTAGGAGAAACCCAACGCAACAAGTTCAAGTATGACCCAGCCTTGTCGTTGGTTCCACTTCCACGAGCTCCACCAAACGGCTGCTGTCCTACAACAGCACCAGTTGGCTTGTCGTTGATGTAGAAGTTACCTGCAGCATTTTCCAACACGCGCATCGCCTGATCAATAGCATAACGATCTTTAGAAATAACGGCTCCTGTTAACGCATAGTCGCTGGTTTCATTCACCAAATGCAAGGTGTCTGCCCATAACTCATCTTCGTATACATAAAGCGTTACAACAGGACCAAAGATCTCTTCTTCCATGGTGCGGAACTTCGGATTGGTAGTCACCACAACCGTTGGATCAACGAAGTATCCAACAGAATCGTCGTAGGTTCCACCTGCGATAATTTCAGCGTCGCTTTGCGTTTTAATGTATTCGATGTATCCTTTGATCTTATCGAATGCGCGGCGATCAATAACTGCATTCACGAAATTGGTGTAGTCCTCAGGACTTCCAACTTTAATATTTTTTAAATCACTTACAATTTTCTCTTTCACTGCAGGCCACAATGAACGAGGGATGTAGCTGCGGCTAGCCGCAGAACATTTCTGTCCTTGGAATTCGAATGCACCACGAACAATAGCAGTAGCTACTTCTTCAGCGTTTGCAGACGGATGAGCCACAACGAAATCTTTTCCGCCGGTTTCTCCAACAATGCGAGGATATGTTCTGTACTTATCCAAGTTGCTTCCAATCTCTTTCCACAAGTGTTTGAACACAGCTGTAGATCCTGTGAAGTGAAGTCCCGCGAAATCTCTGTGAGAGAATACAACGTCTCCTGCTACCGGTCCGTCTACGGTAATCATATTAATTACGCCGTCTGGTAATCCAGCATCGCGGAACAATTCCATAATCACATGCGCACTGTACACTTGCGTATCTGCAGGTTTCCACACACACACATTACCCATCATGGCTGCGCTTGCAGGTAAGTTTCCTGCAATGGCAGTGAAGTTGAACGGTGTAATGGCGAAGACGAATCCTTCTAATGGACGGTATTCCAAACGGTTCCACATACCCGGTTGAGAACCTGGTTGCTCGTTGTATATCTGTTGCATGTACAACACGTTGAAGCGAAGGAAGTCAATGAACTCACATGCCGCATCTATTTCAGCTTGATGTGCATTCTTTCCTTGTCCCAACATAGTCGCTGCATTCATACGGTCTCTGTATGGACCAGCCAATAAATCGGCTGCACGAAGGAAAATCGCAGCACGATGTTCCCATGGCAATTGTGACCAGCGCTCGCGTGC
>JBJOON010000269.1:0-2789 GCA_046051235.1 Bacteroidota bacterium | reverse complement strand
TGAAGCAAACCATCGACGATTTGGTTTCTTCCTTTTTCAATGAAACAGTGATCAACACTGCTTCTGTGCCGGTAATTGTCACCGATAGCATGAAGATGAATGTTATTCAGGTCGGAAAGATAGACACGCTGAAGTGCAACGTGAATCAGGTGTTGGCGGAAATGAAGGAAGGGTACGAGCCCATTGAAATTAAAATTCCTGGAAGACCCACGCAGTATATTTTCTACGACGACTCCGCCACCATTCAGCAGTTGAAGTTGTTTCCTTATCTGCAGTTGTCGCTCATAGGTGTCTTCTTGGTTGTGGCTTACGTGTTGTTTTCTACGTTCAGAAGATCAGAGCAGAATTTGGTGTGGGTGGGTATGGCGAAGGAGACGGCGCATCAGTTGGGCACGCCACTTTCTGCGCTTATGGCGTGGCGCGATTTGTTCGAGCAGCAAGGTGTTTCGAAAGCGTTGCTCGAAGAGTTCAATAAAGACATTGAGCGACTTTCCACCATTACCGAGCGCTTCTCGAAAATCGGATCGGAAGCGGCACTCAAGCCCATTGGCGCGAAAGACTTGGTCGAAGAAATCCTCAGTTGAATCAGACGGCAATCCAATTGTGCACGTTAACGTTGCCTTATTCAGCTGGGTCATTGAAAACCTCGTGAAGAACAGCGTCGACGCCATGGACGCAAAAGGACATTTAACTGTTTCCATCCACGAATCCAACGGCAAAGTCTACATCGACATCAAAGACAGCGGCAAGGGCATCCCCAAACGCAAATGGAAAACCATCTTCGATCCGGGCTTTACAACGAAGTTGCGCGGTTGGGGTCTCGGTCTTTCGCTTGCCAAGCGCATCGTGAAGAATTATCATACGGGGAATATTTATGTGCTCTCAAGCACGGTAGGGGAAGGGACGGTTTTTCGGATTGCGCTTAGGAAATAGATTTTGTTAAACTACAACTGAATGTGGTACATTCTTCAACCCCCCTCTCCAACCACAATCTGATTATTTTTGTAACAGTTCATTCCGAAAATCTGTTCGAATTTATTTGACAATACAGTCTAAGCTTCTTGCAACGCTAGGTTTTCTCCAAGAATTTCCATACATTCGCACTCAATTTGATCAAAACAATGTACATTCGCCTCCTGTTTTATTCACTTGGTGTGCTTTTTCTTGCCTCTTGTGCTTCCCCGGAAGATTTTTACTATTTGCGAGATGCTGGCAACGAAAAAATTGCCGACCAGTTCATAGATAGCACAGCATCTAATCCAACCATTGCTATTGGAGACCAACTCAGCATAGTGCTGTCTTCTGCTAGTATTGAGTTAAATGCGATGATTAACAATGCAAACTTTGGAGGAATCCAAGGGGTAAACCCGATGCAATCCGGAAATATCAATCCATTAATTGGTTATTTGGTAGATGCAAACGGTGAAATAGAATTTCCAAAAATTGGAAAAATTAAGGTTTCGGGTAAGCAAATGGTTGAATTACAGAAATTTTTGGAAAAAGCGCTTGAAGATTACGTAAAAGATCCTACTGTATCCATTCGTAGATTGAATTTTCGTGTAACAGTCATGGGCGAGGTAGCCCGTCCTGGGGTTGTTCAAATTCAATACGACCGAATGAACATTATGCAGGCTTTGGCGCAAGTAGGAGATCTGACCATCTTTGCTCAGAGAGATAATATATTGTTGGTGAGAGAAACGCCTCAAGGAAAAGAAACAGCCCGTTTGAGTCTGTACGATAAGTCATTATTATCGTCAGAATATTATTGGCTGCAGAGCGGAGATATTATTTACGTCCAGCCAAACAAGACAAAGGTAAACACCAACACAACATTCTTTCAAGTTTGGCCAACGATAATAAGTTCTATGTCTGTGTTTTTAGTTATAGTTAACCAAATAGTTAAATAGTTATCATGGTTGAAAATGAATTTCAAGCGCAAGAGCGCGAGGTAAATTTGGTTAATGAAATTAGGGATACCTTTTTTGCTTTTTGGCCACTTTTTGTTTTAGGATTAGTCATTACCATGACAGGAGCATTCTTGTACTTGAGATATACTGTTCCAACTTATCAAGCTTCTGCAAAGGTTTTAGTTAAAGACGACTCAAAAACAGGTTTTGGGGGAGCGGCTAAAAGTGTAGTTTCTCAATTAGATCTTTTTGGAACTAAGTCGAATGTAGATAATGAAATTGAAATAATTAAATCGAGACCAATCCTCAGAGAGGCCGTAAAATTGGCCAATACTCAGGTAAAGATATTCAGTAGCGGAAAGATTTTAGATGTCATACAAGCTAACTTTCCCGTGTCGTTCATCCCAACCGATCCTGATTCTCTTGTCGCATCAAGTAAAACGATAATTGTCAAAGACGGAAAACTCAGTATAGATAATATCGAATACGATTTAAAAGATTCCCTGATAATTGATTTAAATATTCACTCTAAACTTATTGTGGAGGTAGATGAAAGACGAGTAGCAGAGATTGAAGGAGAAAAATTCACGTTGAGCACATCTTCAATTGATGCCGAAGTTGCAATGCTATCAGGCTCTCTAGGTGTGGCGGAACTAAGTAAAGATGCAACAGTTATTGGAGTGAACTTGTCTTATCAAAATGCGATTTGGGCAGAACGAATACTCAATGCAATTTTAAAAGCGTATATTGCTGCAAATGTTCGAGAAAAACGATTGATTGCCGAGTATACACTGGAGTTTATTGAAGATCGACTGGGATTGGTAACTCAGGAATTAGATTCTGTGGAGAAAAGGATAGAAGAGTATAAAAGCTCAAATCAAA
>JBJOON010000268.1:0-4464 GCA_046051235.1 Bacteroidota bacterium | reverse complement strand
AGTAATTTGTGAGTTCAAACAGGTTGAAAACTTCCACTTCCCCTCATTCCTTCATTCCCGCAAAATGCCTTTCTTGCATCTTGAAACAACTATGAACTCTTCGATTTTACAAGCACTTCTGAAACTGTTCGCCATTATTTCTGGCGATAAGAAAACCAATGGGTTTGAAGTGGTTTCGCTATTCTTGGGGAATCGGTTGAGTCAGCAGCAGATTCAAGAGTTTCTTGAAGATTACAAGAAATACGTAGCCCTGTATCACAAGCCTCGCGCGAATGCGGAGAAGCATACCGCCATGACCAGCGTGAAGGTGTTGCGCTTGTGCGAAGAGGTACATACCTCGTTGAATCACCACGAGCGCTTCATGGTTTTTGTTCGTCTGGTTGAATTCGTTTTCACCTCACAAGAACACACACAACAAGACCTCGAGTTCTTATACACCGTGGCCGATGCGTTTCACATCGATGAAAAAATGCGTATGGCCATTATCCATTTTGTGCATTCCAAAGAAATTGAATCTTCCGATTATTTCTTCTGCATGCGCAATGGAGACGGACAAGAACACAGTCATTTGCCTTCCGGAGAGCTCATCTTCTTCCGCATACCGGAAGAGAATTTGTTTTTCTTTCGCTACTTAGGAACAGACGAGCTGAAGCTGAACGGAAGTTCAATTACCCCGAATTCAGTTTATGCGTTTTCTTCAGGATCTGCCATTCGTAGCGCGAAGAGCAAGCCTGTTTTTTACAGCGATGTGCTGCATTCGTTCTTGGCTTCGGAACATTTAGATGGAATAGATTTTCTTTGCAATGCCATCTCGCATCAATTTCCAAATGGGAAAAAAGCACTGGAAACCCTACGCTTCAGAGCTTCTTCCGGGAACCTCATTGGTATTATGGGCGGAAGTGGGTCGGGGAAATCAACGCTGTTAAATATCCTCAACGGAAACACACGTCCGAAATACGGCGATGTTCAAATAAACGGAAAGAGTATTTTCAACAAGAAAGAATCATTGAAACACCTCATGGGCTATGTTTCTCAAGACGATATTCTTATTGAAGAACTTACGGTGTTTCAGAATTTGTACTTCAACGCGCAACTGCTTTTTAAGGGCAAGTCGAAGTTAGAATTGCAAAAGATGGTTTTGCGAACGCTTCAAGATGTTGGACTTTCAGATTGCAAAGATCTTCGCGTTGGAAACGTGCTAGACAAGACCATTAGCGGTGGACAGCGCAAGCGCTTGAATATTGCGCTGGAGCTAATGCGCGAGCCTGAGGTGTTGTTTGTAGATGAACCTACAAGCGGACTTTCCAGTCGCGATTCTGAAAATATCATGGATTTGTTGAAAGAGTTAACCCTTCGCGGTAAGCTCATCTTCGTGGTTATTCATCAGCCTAGCAGCGACATCTTTAACCTGTTCGATCAATTGCTTTTGTTGGATCAAGGCGGAATGCCCATCTATTACGGCAATCCGATCGACAGCATTTTGTACTTCAAGAAATTGGTGAATCAAGTGAACATAGACGAGAGTCGATGTTCGTATTGTGGGAATGTCAATCCGGAACAACTCTTCAACATTATTGAAGCGAAGGTGCTCGACGATTACGGAAACGAAACGCAACAACGGCGTATTACTCCGCAAGAGTGGAATAACTTCTACAACATTATGTGCGCGCCTAAACAAGACACGCGAGTAAAGGAAGAAGTGCAGAACACCGAGTCAGAGAAGAAGTTGTTGAGAAGCAATCTACCCAATGCGCTGAAGCAATTTCAAGTGTTCTTTTGGCGCGACGTACTCGGGAAAATTACCAACAAGCAATACCTTCTTGTGAATCTGCTTGAAGCGCCGTTGTTGGCGTTCTTACTCAGTTGGTTCATTAAATATTCGGCGAAGGACACTTACGTCTTCCGCGAAAATGTAAACCTACCGCAGTATTTATTCATTACAGTGGTGGTGGCGTTGTTCATGGGATTAACCGTGAGCGCGGAAGAAATTGTTAAAGACAAGAAGATTCTGAAACGTGAGAAATACTTAAACCTGAACAAGAACAGTTATCTGTTTTCGAAGTTGGGACTCATGTTTTTAATCTCGGCCATTCAAACAGCTTCGTATGTTTTAATAGGAAATTACATTCTTGAAATTCACGGCATGTTCTGGTCGTTCTGGATCATTTTGTCATTAGCGCCACGTTCAACAGCGCGAAGGTGATCTACATTCTTATTCCAATTCTGATTATTCCGCAGTTGTTGTTCAGCGGAGTGATTGTCCGTTTCGACAGACTACACAAATCCATGGTCACCGAAGGTGAGGTGTCGTGGGTAGGAAACGCCATGGCCAGTCGCTGGGCGTACGAGGCTTTGGCGGTGGAGCAGTATTGCAACAACGAATTCACTTCGCGTGTGTTTGAAACCGATGTGCAACTGAAATCGCTTACCTGGGAAAAAGATTTTTGGGTGGTTGAAATGCGCAATCAATTGAACAATTGGGACAAGCCGAATTCAACCACAAGTGTTGAGTTAATGAAGAATGAATTTGCGAAGCGCGCCGACGGATCTTCGGAAATGAAATGGGCCAGTGAGCAGATTGCTGCGAACGGAATGGCTGCAAGAGATACGTTGCTGGGAGTCTTGAGTATTTATGAATCGAACCTCATTGATCGCTACAACAACCTGAACGAAGCGAAAGAGAATTGGCTCATTTCGTTAAGAGATACCGAAGAGAAGCAGAAAGCTTATCAGGCCGATATGGACAATTATTCGAATGAATCGTTGGAAGAATTTGTTACGGCGAAGAACGACGTGAAGAAAATTGTAGTGACTGAAAATGCATTGGTGCGCAAAGCGAATCCAATTTACTTCTTGCCGAATGCAGGAACTTCGTTTTTCAAATCGCATTTCTACGCACCGAAGAAATGGATAGGAGGGAAGGATAGTGGAAAGTATGTGGAAACGCCAATTGCCAATACCGTTGTGATATGGCTAATGTCTTTGCTACTCTTGGTAGTCTTGTTGTTCGATGGAATGAATAAGCTGGCCAAGCTTTACACCTTCACCATACGGAAAGGAACAGACAAGATCGCTTCGTAATCTTCTCCGGCTTCCAACATGTCTTCATCGTCTGCTTCGTAATGCCACAACACGGTTGCATTGTCGCCAAGAGGCTCTAGTTTGCGGAACAAATCCAGTAAACATTTCGAACTGCTCGTATTGAAATATTCAAGATGAACATGGAATTCTGTTTTCGCGGGATTCGCTTTCACCCATTCGCCCATCCATTCGATAAGCGGCTTGTAGAAGTCTAATGCGTTTTCAGGAATTGATCTTCCTTTCAATTCTAAAATACCACCAACGGCGTTGAAATGAACGTAAGGCGATTTTGGAGAAGCTTCTCGAACGATTGAATTCATGTGTGCAAGATAGAAATTTCTTTGAAGCAAAATTAAGCGAGTATATTTGTTTTCGAAAATTAGTTATGGATAACACCAAGGAGTGGTTTGCATCGTGGTTCGATTCTCCCTTTTACCGCGAATTATATGCACACAGATCAGGAGAGGAAGCCAGAGCTTTTATTTTGCGGTTGATTGAAAAATTACAACTGCCTTTTCGAGCCAGTGTATTGGATGTGTGTTGTGGGAATGGAAGGCACAGCGCTGTTTTCAGTGAGCAACTGTACAATGTTGTTGGAATAGATTTGAGTGAAAAGAGTCTAGAGGAAGCGAAAGCGCGAAATCTACCGAATGCACAGTTTCATTCTGCCGACGCGCGTTATTTCGAGTTGCACGAGCGTTTCGATTGTGTGTTGAATTTGTTCACCAGCTTCGGATATTTCGAAACTACTGAAGAGCACATTGAAATGCTTCAGCGTATCTATGAGCATTTGAATGAAAATGGGGTTTTCGTTTTCGATTTTTTCAATGCCAACAAGGTGCGCGCACAAGGCGAGGAAGACCGTAAGGTGACGAAAGACGGCGCAGAGTTTCACATTGTGAAAGAGATTAAAGACAATAGAATCATTAAGCACATTCGTATTCAGAAAGAAACGGCTAGGCTTGATTTTCAGGAATCGGTAGCGCTCTATTCTCCAGAGGAAATAGAGCAGATGTTTGAAGCAATAGGATTTAAGAATATTCAGAAATATGGCGATTATGATTTGGGGAATTTCGATTCCGAAACATCTGATCGTTTAATAATTATTTGTTCGAAGTAATGGAAGGATCATTTTGGGTTTCGGTATTGTCGCTGTTCAGCGCATCTATGTTAGGCGGTTCGTTGGCGTTGTTGTGGAAGATGAAAAACAACCAATGGTTGAAGCTTTTGCTTTCATTTAGCGCGGCTTATTTGTTGGGATTAACGGTGTTGCATTTGTTTCCCGAATTGTATCATTCAGACTGGGAATATGCGGGTTGGTTTGTCATAGCTGGATTTTTACTTCAAGTTATTTTAGACTTTTTCTCTCACGGTGTAGAGCAC
>JBJOON010000267.1:0-2877 GCA_046051235.1 Bacteroidota bacterium | reverse complement strand
GAATTTTGTTCATGTGGATCAGCACGAAATGGCGATCAATCCGCATAACCAAGACTTGTACGTATGCAACGACGGAGGTCTTTATCGATATGTGAACAACTCTGAATGGCAAGATATTTCTACTGGAATTGTAAACGGACAGATATACAGAATGGGCCAGTCGCCTCATGATGGTGCGAAGGCACTAAATGGGTTTCAAGACAATGGAACGGCGGAGTTTCAAGGCGCTCGTTGGGTTAGAACTGGTGGGGGCGATGGTTTCGAGTGTATGTATGATTACGATGAAGTTGGAAGACGTTATAGCAGTATTTATTACGGCGATTTGTATAGAACGTCAAATAATTATATCAATCAGAAATTTGCGGGAGACGGAGTCAACGGTATGAACGAAGAGGGAGCTTGGAGCACGCCTTATTGTTTGCATGCTGATAGCAGTTCGACAATGTTTGTTGGAATGAAAAACATTTGGCGTTCGAAGAACATTAAACATGTCAATAAAGACTCTATCGTGTGGCAAAAAATTTCAACGAATTTCTTGAGCGCGAATACGACGGATTGCAATCAAATTCGTGGACATTACACGAAAGGAAATGTGTTGTATGCTTCGAAGGGTTCGCGCAAAATGGGAAGAACAGACAATGCAATGGCCGACACAGTGGTTTGGCAAAACATTAGCACCTACTTGCCGAACGCCGTGGTTGCAGTGAACGCAATTGAAACTCATAAGACAGACTCGTTAATTGTGTACATCGCCTTCAATAAAAATGTTTACAAGAGTTTAACCGCAGGGACTTCTTGGGCACTGATGACTCCGAATCTTCCAGATGTTGCTGTAAATACCATTGTTACAGACACGTCATCTGTTTTGGAAAATCTCTACATTGGAACTGATCTTGGAATTTACTATTGGGATGCGAGCATGACAGAGTGGGTAAACTTCTCTTCAGGATTCCCCTATGCTGCAAGGGTAACAGAATTGGAAATAGCCTACGATTCGCCGAAGCGAATTCGCGCTTCAACCTATGGACGTGGCATGTGGGAGAGCGATTTGTACAGCCCTGAAACGAATGTGTTTCCAACCAGTGCAGTTTGGAATTCCCCCAATACTTCAGGTGAAGTAATTGGAACATTCGACGCTGATATTTTCTTCTATCGAAATCTTTCGAACATAGACGTGAGTGATTTAACATCGTCCGATTTTTATATTCAAAATGGAATGGTCAATTCAGTTTCAGGCGGGCCTTCTCATTATACGGTTAACATTACACCGACAACTTTCGGACAGGTAAAAGTGGTTTTGCCAAGCAACTCGGCTATTGATAATTTCTTTACTGGAAATGAAGTGAGCGATACGTTGAAATTAGTGTTTATACCAGCTCCTGCTGCATTTGGAAGCAAAGGACCAGGCGGTGTTGGAGATAGCAATGACTTGGCGTTTTGGATGCGCGCGGACAAAGGTGCGCTCTTGAATGGAGCACTTTCAGCGAACGACGGGGATCCTGTTTACATCTGGCAAGATCAAAGTGGAAATAACAGTTCTGCTTCGCAAGGGAGCGTGAATCAGCGACCTACATTAATTGCAAATAACGGTGTGCACACACGCGCAGGAATTCAGTTCGACGGTGATAACGATTTCTTGCAAATGAATGATGTGTTAGGTGGAAGAAGTACAAGCGCCTATTGCGTGGTTGAAACAGATTCGATTCTGTTCAATGATCACGGTTGGTTTGCGAGTGCTCGTGTACCGAACGGTTACCTCCTTCATCCTTGGAAAAACGATTATTATTATCACGGTGAAGTTTTGGATTTAGAGAATAATTATTCGGGCTCGCCTATTTTCTATATTGGCGAAGCCACTTCACCTCACATTTATGGATTAATCTATGAGCAAGACGATTTACATCAATTGTTCTACACCATTTTCGACGATCATCTTTATCCGTTCCCAGGAGTAAACATTGGTACTCGTGATAATTCAACACCTATTGATATTCGTTTCGGATGGGATTTCGACGACCGTTTTGGAAAGGGCAGAATGGGCGAGAATATTTTATACAAGCGTAGATTGTTCTTGTCACATCACACCATTGTAAACAACTACCTCGGTGCGAAGTACGGATTAGATCTAGGTCTTCAAGCGCGCTATTTCCATCCGAATTACACAGAGGAAGTTATTGGAGTTGGTCAGGAAAATGCCGGAGATAAGCACGAGGTGGCTCAAGGTATTGGAGTTCTTGAAGTAAGTGCAGTGGGAACCATGATTGATGGGAATTATTTGTTGGTAGGAAGTGATGTAAACGGAATGAATGTGAGCAATACTGTTTATCCGTTTGTTTCTAATCGAATTGAAAGAACCTACGGTTTCACAAGAACGGGTAATGCTTTTCTTTCTAGGTTGAATAATGCTTTTCTTTCTAGGTTGAAAGTGCCTGCCTCAGAACTCATAGGATTGAATGAAGTGAATTTGATTGTGACAGAATCGGAAGAGTTCAGTTTGGATAACACCATTCAGGTTTATCCGATGACTTTGGTCGGAGACAACTACGAAATTTCTCTTTCGCTTCCCACCTCTGGAGTGTTTACTATCGGAGAAACTCCTGTTTTGAATGTGAATGAAAATTCATTGAATCAAGTTGCGATTTTCCCGGTTCCCAGTTATGATGTGCTGAATCTAAATGTGGGACACGAAATATTGAATGCAACGAGTTACTGTGTTTTCTCAGCGGATGGAAAGCTGGTTCTTTCAGGAAGTATCAATACAGCGAGACAGCAATTGAATATTTCGAATCTTCCTAGTGGAATTTATGTTTTGCAGATTCAGGATTCAGGTTCGTTGGTGAAAAGAGAATTTGTAAAAATGTAAAGGTTATATTTATG
>JBJOON010000266.1:0-2940 GCA_046051235.1 Bacteroidota bacterium | reverse complement strand
CCTATGCACAGACCAGCTTTTCAAGTATTTGTAATAACTGGAACTGATGTTTCTGAGCTCAATGTAATAAGGAGGATCACCTGCAGCTGGATAACCACCCCATATAAGATTGAATGAAACTTCCCCTGTCATTCCATTGAATAACGCATCTGAAAAGAAGAGTGTACTTGGGGAATAATTCCAATTGGCATCTGCTATTAATGTTGGATCGTCTAATTGCGTAATGCGCGTCAATTGCGTTGGTTGAATAGTGGGATCGAGTGGATTACCGCTGTACAGTATCAATTCATAGTAGTTGATGTTGGGGTCAGGATCATTCAGCCTTAATGTAAAACGTGTAATGGGTAACCCTTCCTGATCTAGCGTTTCACCAACGGTGAAAAACAATGAATCTATTTGCGGCGGAGGCGGTACTGAACATTCAGAACTAACCGATGAAAACGCAGGATGGTGTGTTTCTAATCTGTAACTGAAACCCACTTGCGGATATACATTGCTCACATACCAACCGTCGGATTGATAATCCAATGTATCGATAGGCACTCCGTTTTCGAAAAGGAATACGCTCGCATTTTCAACCATTGACGAACTTGTATCAGTTATCGCAATGGTTTTTCCTACGTGTGCTTTAATGAGCGAATCTGGATTTATGATTGACGAAAGCACAAGTTGAGAAGTGAATGGCGGGGCCAAATAATCTACCTCCTTAATGCAAGAAGTGGAGAGTAAGATGAATGTTAGAAGGGTTATTTTATTCAAAGCTGAGTAGAATTATTGGCATATGAAAATTGCAAACGCAAGTAAACGTGTTTTGTTGTCGCCTTTCACAATACCAGCCATTCATAAGACAATTTCAACAAAGTTCTGTGGAACGAGTTCATTAGGGATTATATACCCAGCCATTCATTCCGGTTCCACTTGTTTGCGAAACCGCGGTGCTGCTTGTTCTGGAAAGAGACCAGCCGTTTGAACCACCACTGAATGAAGCGTTGTAACTATTTGAGGTCATATCAACAGCTTCTAGCCAAGTATCCGAACTTAAACTCCACAACCCGTTTGGCTTTAAGTTAAAAGCTAACAGATTACTGCTTCCCACAGTGTAACCAAACCCACTTGGCTGACCAGATCCAGAGTTTAAGTCATTTGAGAAATTTCCACCATTATACAGTGTATAAGTGTAACTCCAGGCACCTGAAGCACTGTAAATTGGGAAATAGGTATTTCTTTTTGCCCACGATCCGAATTGTAGTCTCTCGGCCTCTATTGTGTAATTGTAAACAACATTACAAAAAGAATTACCACTTGTAGAACTTGTACCATTAACTGTAGTTCTTACTCTTCGTCCCGAACCGTTATACGGATCATTAAACCAATTGCTCGTAGTAGACCAGTTGTCCGAAAGAGCCCGCTGCCCTTCATTTTCTTCATGTACCACTTGTCCATTTTTTCCGGTGATTACCAATGACTTTGGACTGTACTTAAAAGTGAATTCGCCAACTCTCACTAAACCGTCAGCATTAACAACAAAAGCAATGGCCTGATTCTTAATTGTAAGTTCCTTGTGGTGATTACCATCTGCTTCAACAACCTCCTCTACCAATCCACTTCTTTCTAGGTTCAAGTAGTCAGCTGTGGGAGAATATAGATATCCCAAAGCGGCAAGCTGCTCTCTTGTCAAAGCGTGATCTAACCCTGAATAAATCCGCTGTTCATTTTGTTCCTCCGCATCCATCATTTTTCTGAAGAGAGTACTTTGGGATCTGAATCCGATACCATCTTCCCATTGAACTACTTCCGACAATGTCATTCGAGATAACATTTCAATAGTTTCATTTAAGGATGTGTTGTCTGAAAAAGTAAGGACACCTTGATCACATCTAACCTTTTCAATGGGCTGTGATTGGGCTGGTGTTGCTGTCTCATCCTTTTTACAAGACGTTAAGCTAAGGAAGAGAGCTAATGCTATAATTATAAATGTATTTGATTTCATTTTGAATAAGGTTTAATAATGAAGAGTGTAATTAAATGAGGTTAACAATCGATTAAGTTGTCTTTTAGTTGGCATAATAAAAATTCAAAGAAGAAAGCTATTTGTTAAGATGATATAGATAGATGCTTTGGTTAAATTTTAGGACTACATGTCGTTTGACCCGAGTAAATAACAATTTGAGTACTGAGACATTCGAATATTCGCATGCAGTGTAATTTCCTATTAATGAAAACAAATAGCAAAACTGAGATGGTAAAAAATTATTCATTTTTTCTTTCAAAGAAACTGCGGTGTTGCTTCCAGCACAATACGCATTTCCTCGTAGATTTTTGAAGTAGAAATGATTCTTTAACCATCCCATCTATGTATTGAATTATTTATTTGGGCATACGAAAAGGTCAAACACAAATTCATCATTTCTTGAAAGACAACTTATCATTTCACGTGGATGACAATATAAATTTAAAGGGTGAAAAGAAAAAAATAAGAAACTAGCGGCAATAAAAACACCTCAAAAAAAAAGATTTAACCACTTGCTTATACACCCGTAAAGCCATCAAATAAGACTTAGTTATTCATATTCAAATCATTCTTTGTCCTAAATACCCATCACCCTACAAAGCGAAATGAGTCTCGTCGTTTTTCCATTTGGTCTCGCTGGTGGTGGATCACTTGCAATTTAGGCCACAGGTTTTATGGCCAAGGAACCGGAAATTGATTACAACAATCAACCAAGATTTTTAATTGATTGTCGTGCTAGACCTGGCCAATCTGGCTCAGCCGTTAAAGCGCATAGAAATGGCGGCATGGTAGCATTAGAGAGTGGTGGAACAGCAGCATTCAGCGGTGCTGTAACAAGATTCCTAGGAATATATAGCGGACGCATTAATGAACAATCAGATTTGGGCATTGTATGGAAAGCAAGTTCAATTAAAGAGCTCGTGGACTCC
>JBJOON010000265.1:0-2511 GCA_046051235.1 Bacteroidota bacterium | reverse complement strand
GCTGCGAGCAGACTGAACATGCAACAATCACGTGTCTACTCTTCACAAAAAGCGAACATCAAAGACACCATGAACTTTGCCGCTGATGCACTGGAGAATTCCATTCATCAAAAAAGATCTGGCAAAAATTGGGAAGGTTTTGGTGAATTATAATTATTAAATTTATCGTCATGCGAACACGGGTTCATTTATTAAAATCAGAAGAAGTAGACCAAGCTGCCTACCATGAAATCTTGCAACAATTGCAATCGTTTTCGGGGCCGCTTGAATTTGTTTCCACAATAGATGAGCCCGTGTTTGAAGACGATGAAAGCCCATCTTTCGAAACATACCTGAAAGAAATTCGTGACACATCTCTTCCATTACCGGAAGAAATGCTTAATTACGAGGAGCGCTATTCCATAGATGGAATATGCTATTCTCAAGAAGCCTACTACGAAGAAGCTCCAGAGAAACTCACTCGATTAAAGTGGGACGATATTTTCGAACGATGTCAAGCTTTTCGAAAAGCGAATGACATTTCAGAACTTGAATTTGTGATTCTCCTTACCGATAAAGGAAATGAATACAACTGGTTCGCTGCACCAAATCCTAAAGGAGGGCGAGACGGCTTTGTTCAAACTTCTGGACTTTGATTCTATCTGCCCGGATTATCGCGAGCGAGTATCGTGTATTTGATTATAACACACATTCTGCGTCATCTCATGTTTACCGATATACGGGAGATGTCTGAAGGAGTTCATCAAAAATCAGTCGGATGCATGAATGATTTTTGTGGGAATAAAACGGAGCTCATTTTGAAAATTCGAACTGCCGCTCTATGTTCCGATTGTGTTAGACAATTAGAGAAAAAACAAGTCGATCCGCTGCTAGCCAATCAAGCGTTTGAAATCATGGAAGCTATGCGAGGTGAAGTCTTGTTCAGAGACCGCTACTCCTTATTAAAGAAGCCGAGCCGCATGAGCATTTCTGGTCCGAATTATAAAATTCAATTCCCAGATCTTGCCAACATTGAATTGAAGCTCGATAAAATTGAAAAAACTATTTACTTGTTTTTCCTCGGAAAACCAAGCGGGGTCAAACTTAATATGCTCGATGAGCACAGAGAAGAGCTCACGGAATTGTACCTAAAGGTCAGCCCTACCTCGACAAGAGATACTGCCGCTAAGCGCATCAATGAGCGGACAGATAATACGAACACTCAAAAAATAAGTGAGACCATTTCCAAGATCAGAAGGAAAATCAATTATCTTCTTGGAAATGAAATGGCAGAGCAGTATGTCATTGCTGGTGCGAATGGCGAATTGAAGAAGATAGGAGTTGACAGGAATTTAATTTCCTTCTTGAAATAATTCTTACTTCACTCTATTGAAATTCATCTGTATTTTCACTTCATGAAATACGCATTTATTACTTTCGCTGTTATCTGTGTGGTAATTACCTCTTGCACTTTTGAGAAGAGAATTTATCAGCCTGGATTTTATATTCATCGAAAAACCGAAGTTGTAAACGGAGCAGCTAACGCTACTGATTTTTCAGCTTGTAATAAGCCCTCCCTGTGTGAAAACTTAATTCCACCCATTCAAGAGCCTGACAATACGAAGTTGTTAAACCAACCGGCACAAAAATTATATTCTGACACAATTACGCCTTCAGAAAAAAACACAGAAGAAGAATACGTCATCACTCAAGAAAACAAACCGGAATACTTCTCAGAATACAACGAAAAAAATCACATCAACTATACTCCAGAGATGGAGCAAAAGCTGAATGGATATATCTACTATCTGCAAAGAATCCAATACTATTCGCTATATCTCCCAGCATGGATGCTAATCTTTCTTATGGGATTTTTCGTTTATAGAAAAGCGAAAAGAATGGCGCAGCTTAGTCCGAATAAAGAAAAACATCTGAAAGACTTAAGAAAATATCACAGAATAACCATGATTATTCCAATACTTGTAGGTGCATTCGTTGCTGTCTTTTCTTTATGGTACTTTATTGTGTAAGATAAACTAGCTTAATAAAATTAATGCGATTAACAACAAAAAAGAAATAACGTTCACCAAAATTCCAATGGTAAACATATCCTTGGCTCTTACCCAGCCTGTCCCGTAGGCTATGGCATTCGGAGGGGTACTCATCGGAAACATGAAATCACAACTCGCAGCCAGCGTGACAGGAATAGCCCATGCGGCA
Source organism: Bacteroidota bacterium (assembly GCA_046051235.1). Classification (GTDB taxonomy): domain Bacteria; phylum Bacteroidota; class Bacteroidia; order Flavobacteriales_D; family Sanyastnellaceae; genus CAIZGX01. Next base: position 312 of record JBJOON010000265.1, on the reverse strand, counting down.
GGTGAAACACCATTGGCCTGAGCAAGAACGCCAACAATAGGGACAAACAAAGTAACCATAGCCAAGTTGCTCATAAGTGCTGTAAGCAAGAGACCTATTCCACATAACAGAATTAAATACAATGTAGAACTTCCCGTATTCACCACAGCAAGCCATTGCGCAAGGCGTTCCAACAATCCCGCTTCTTTAAATGCTAATGACAAAGCAAGTCCTCCTCCAAACATTAGCAACACTCCCCACGACAATTTCTCTGTATCGGACCATTCCAATAAGCCAACCGAACGAGCATTCGGTATAGCGGACTCACTTGGA
>JBJOON010000264.1:0-2514 GCA_046051235.1 Bacteroidota bacterium | reverse complement strand
TCAATTACAATATTATAGGGACTATTATAACGACGCATTACATTAAATGAATGACGGCCATTAATATTTACAGTTGCGATATGGTCAAGCTTGTATGTAACTAGACCATTTACAATCATCATGGAATTATCGATTAGATACTGCTCATAGGTATTCATCTTGGAAATCTACACCAATTTATAACACCGCGTTGCCTTTCAATTTTTTATTAGGAGAGATGTAATAAAATTGACTTTGATGTTATTGTAGATTTTGGATGTGCTAATGGTATATTTCTTTCTAAACTACAAACAATGAAACCTAATGTTAAAATAATTGGTTATTACTAGGAATGTTTCTGAAATGAAGGCATCGAAATATTCAATAAACTATAAATGAAAAAACACATAATAATACTATTACTACTCACCGCGAATTTATTTTCGTTCGGACAGTCTTTACAAATGACGGTGAATCCGAGTTGCGCAGGTAATACAAATCCCGCTCTGCAATGGACATGCGGAGAGGTAACCATTTTCACAGGAACAAGTGCGAATAATTTTTTGACGCAAGGATTTCAGCAGCCAAATAGTCTTGGGATTGATATTTCAATACTTGGAGATACCGTATTTTGTGTTGGCGATTCGTTCGAAGTAACATTCGATGCTCTCGGAATATTCGGAGCAAACAATGTGTTCAATGTTTTGCTTTCCGATGCAAGTGGTTCATTCAATAACGCAGTAAGCATTGGATCAGGAAGCAGCAGTCCAATCTCGTGCATAATTCCAACTGGTCTAATCTCAGGTGGAAATTACGCAATTCAAATTACATCAACAGCTCCGAGTTACACAAGTAATACAATTGGTTCTATAGATGTTTTTGCTCTTCCTTCGGTAACTATTTCTTCGCTCTCAACCACATTCTGTTTGAACAGCACTGCTGACCTTACCGCTGAAGGTGCATTAAATTATGTGTGGTCGAATTCATCTGTAAGTTCTACGATTAATGTCGTGGTAGCTTCTGATACAAGCTTCTCCGTTATAGCAACAGACATCAATGGTTGTTTAAGTACCGCTTCAATAAATTTAACAGTGGGTAGCGTTGGAACAGAAATTTGCAATGGCATTAATGATGACTGCGATGCGCAAATAGATGAAGGATTCGATGAAGATGCCGATGGTTTCACAACTTGCAATGGCGATTGCGACGACAACAACAATTCGGTTTACCCTGGTGCAGTTGATATTGATGATAACATAGACAACGATTGCGACGGACTTATTGATGAAGATGCCGATTCAAATGCTGATGGTTACACGCAGTTCTTAGGCGAAGACCAAACGGTTTGTGCTGGGACGAGTGTAACTTTGAATGCATCTTCAGCACCGAGTTCAGTTGCGGTTTGTCAAGCGCTGCCAACGAACCTTCAAACAGACCTTGTCGGCTATTGGCCATTCTGCGGTAACGCGAACGATGCAAGTGGTAACGGAAACAACGGAACGGTGAATGGCGCGACTTTGACGACGGATCGTTTTGGGAATGCGAATAGTGCGTATAGTTTTGATGGGGTGAATGATTATATTCAGATTCCTAATTCAAACACACTTCAAACCGATGATGCTTGGTCTATAAGTGCTTGGTTTAATGAGGATCAATTGCCCGTTTATTTGAGTAATATTTTGTGGAAAAGTGAGGGTTCTACCAGCGGGAATTATAAAGCTCATGTCAGAACTCAATGGAATGGTTATTTGGAGGGCTACGCTGGTTGCTTATCTCCAGAATTGATCAGTGATACTCAAAATCTTACGAATACATGGTACTTTGTTACTCTTGTTGAAAATGGGCTTGAACAACGATTGTATTTGAACGGAAATCTCGTTGATATTGTAGAATTTAATAATCAGAGTTGCAATACATATGAAATGGTATTTGGAAATGACCCAACAGCATTAAACAGATATTTTGAAGGCAATTTAGACGACTTTTCTTTATTTAGTAGGGCTCTGACTTCGTTAGAAATTCAACAACTCTACACCCTCGGACAAACCACCTATTTATGGTCGAACGGCGCAACAACTCCAACGATAAATGTATCTCCAGCAACTACTACAACATACACCTGCACAGTAACAACCAATGGAGTGAGCTGCTCAGATACAATTACTGTTGTAGTAGGAAATCCTGTGGCGAGTATTACGCCGAATGGTATTGTAGAAATTTGTCAAGGACAATCGATAGCACTTACTGGAAACGGCGGTGTATCATACTTCTGGAACACCGGAGCACCAACTCAAAGCATTACGGTTAACACCGAAGCAGTTTATTCGGTAACGGTTACCGATGCAAACGGATGTGCAGACACAGAAAGTCAATTGGTGAAAGTGAACTTCCTTCCAAACATTGGCGTGAACAACGCTTCAATTTGTTCGGGACAGTCGACAACCTTAACAGCTACTGGCGGATTAAGTTACGTGTGGTCTCCAGCAACCGGACTTTCAAACACAACAGGAACAACGGTTACTGCATCGCCTTCAA
>JBJOON010000263.1:0-2515 GCA_046051235.1 Bacteroidota bacterium | reverse complement strand
GCGAACCTTTCTCACATTCACGGCAACGATACCGAACGCTATGCCGTTCGAATAAAAAAAGGAAGAGCAGCAAACGCCTACGAGGAAATTCCGTTCGGCATTTATTGCGACGACACATTGAAGGTTTATCCAGGTATGAAGAAGGTAAATAAACTTCTTGCTTCGGGAAAAGATCTCGACTACTACAACCTAGGCAACGGTCCCGTTTACGCCGCGAACTACAAAAACATGATGCGCGACTTCAGTTCGAACAGCGAGTCTGTCTATTACATAGAACACCACCGCAAACTGAAGCGAATGCAAGTGGCGTTGCTCGCTGCCGGACTAGGGATAATGTCTTACGAATTTATTCGTCAGGATAACTTCGAATTCACGCCCATCTTCGCGCTCGGCACTGTCATTTCACTCGCTCCCCTATTGGCGCAAAGTCCGAAAAAAGAAGATGTTTGGATTGCCTTTGACGAGTTCAATAAGCCGAAACCCGTTACGGAGTAACTTGAACTGCGTTGTTGGAACTTCGTTGTTCCTATTTCATAATTCCTACTTCGTAATTGGAACTTCGTTGATAAATTTTACCTTCTCTTACCCTGTCTTAACTTTTCTTAACTTTAAATATTCCTACTGCGTAACAAAATCGTGCGAAGCACATTCGCGAAGCATTCGCCTGAAGGGCATTCGTTGCATCGCAACATTCTTACCCTCTCTTACCCTGTCTTAACTTTTCTTAACTTTAAATATTCCTACTGCGTAACAAAATCTTGCGAAGCACATTCGCGAAGCATTCGCCTGAAGGGCATTCGTTGCATCGCAACATCCGTGCTTGCAGAATCATTGCTTCGCAACAAAACAATCTTCACTTTACAAACCCCACAATCACACCAAAAGATGAACCGCAATCCCATTGATTGTTTTGCGGGCAATACATTTCAGAAACACTGCCGTCGAAAAAAAGCGCGTTCAAACAGTTATTCTTCAACATGAATTCTGCTAACTGCTGAAAGGTGACTGCTTTCAGCGAAATACAGAAGAACACATCGCCGTTGGACTTGACTCCCACAGCATTTCTGATGTATGTTGAAGTGCTCTTATCAAATCCGTCGTGCATCTTTCCGTTTATTAAAATCATGGGACCGGATTGTGTTGCGAAACGAATGTTTGAAGGGCTGAACTTTTCCGACACTGTCACTTGAGCCTTCCCGCCATTGTCAATGGCGAATACACCGTTCGGCTTCCAACAAAAATTATTATCTCCATTCTTTAAATTAATGGGTTGAATTTGCTTTCCGTGGTCAATGAACAATCCGACCGGCTTATACAAAGGCGTGTACATTCCTCCGTTCATAGCGAAGACCAATTGCTTTCCTTGTTTCTCTAGCGACTGCTTCACGTTCCAAATGTTCCAGAAGCGATTGCCTGATTGATCCTTGTAAAACATCTGAATGTTCTTCACCTCACTGCTCGGAACTTCAGCCACAGCATAATCTTGCTGAATAGAGCAATTCACTTGCGCACTGACATTCATGCACATGACAGATAAAATCAACACACCCGCCAGGGTAAAAGAGAAATAATTCATTTCACAAATCTTTCGAAAAATGCCATCGTTACCAAAAGAAGTTTTCAGCACAAAACCGCGACAAGAAAATTCATGCCGAAAAATATTTTGTCAGGTCAATGACATTTTCAATTCGTCCCACTTCCCCCTTCAATACTGAAGAAACTATATTTTTCCACAGAGCACAGAATTGAATTGAATGTCATTGTTCATAAAATTTCGACTTAAAAAATTTCACATTCAGTGCAATTCAAATGCATAAATCCCATCTAAATTCGACTTCCTAATTAAATTTAATTAAACGCTTCTAATCATTTCGTCCGAGACATTCGTCGAAGACATTCTTATAAAATAAAAATGCAACTCACTCTCTTTACCGTTGAACCCAAAGAAAAAGAACCCATGACGCAGCGCGATGCATTCGTGCATTTTTTCAAGCGCATGGATCTTGAAATGATTGACCTCATTCTGGAAAGAGAGACCTACATGGAAATTCCGAAGGCAAAGTTTATTGGCCGATTGGAAAGAGCCTTTGACATGTTCAGAGGATTCTCCGATTGGCATCTCAAAGAGAATCACGGTACTTGTCTGGGAAAAGAATGTGAACACTTTTTAGACAGAGCCATTGAGTTTGTTGGCAATAGATCTGGTTACAGATTGGCATTGGTACTGGTTGTGAAAGATGGAAAAATTGAAGACATTGCCGAATGTGCTAAATTCCGGGGAAAGAACTTTTCAATTGTTGATCGGAAGATGATTGTGTTGAGTTATATGAACGATTAACCGCGAAGCGGATGACACAACACGTTGTGATGACGGCTAAGCCGATGACCAATGAAGTTGGATGACACTTCGTGATTAACAATTCCAAAAGCCATATGCCCTCGCGAAGCATTCGTCAAAGACATTCGCGAAGCATTCGCCCAAAGGGCATTCGTTGCTTTGCAACATTCGCCTCTG
>JBJOON010000262.1:0-2555 GCA_046051235.1 Bacteroidota bacterium | reverse complement strand
TACTGGCCTGGTTTCCCTTCACATCCAAATCATGAAGTTGCGAAAAAACAAATGCGCGATTTCGGCGGAATGATATCGTTTAGTTTGAAAGGTGATCGTTTCGAAGATGCTTCAAAATTGGCTCAAACTGTTCGCGTATTCTCGTTAGCAGAATCTCTCGGCGGAGTGGAATCATTGCTTGGTCATCCGGCCTCTATGACGCACGCTTCCATTCCGAAACCGGAAAGAGAAAGAAGCGGTATTACCGATTCGTTGTTGAGATTAAGCGTCGGTATTGAAGATGCGGAAGACTTAATTGAAGATTTAACAAATGCATTAAATGCAATCTAATATGAGCAAGAAAAACGTTGCCGTTGTTGGCGCTGGTTTAGTAGGAAGTTTATGGGCTGTTTATCTCGCGAAGCGCGGATACAACGTTTCTGTCTTCGACAGAAGATCAGACATCCGCAACGTGAAAGTTGTTCAAGGAAAAAGTATCAACCTTGCTCTAAGTGATCGCGGTTGGAAAGGATTGGAAGGCGCAGGCATTCGTAAAGAAATTGAAGAGGTTGCCCTTCCAATGAGCGGGCGATTGATGCACGCTATAAACGGTGAATTGACCTACCAACCTTACGGAAAAGAAGGGCAAGCCATATACAGTGTTTCAAGAGGAATTTTGAATCAAACTTTGGTGCGTTGCGCAGCTGAATTTGAAAATGTTTCAATGAACTTCGAACACAAATGTGTCGATGTTGAATTAGATACAAACACCATTGTATTCGAAGGAAAAAATGGTGAGCGCGTTCGTCAACAGTACGATCAAATATTCGGAACCGACGGTGCGTTCAGTGCTGTTCGTGCGCGCATGACAAAACTCGATCGAAACGAGTATTCACAATCATACTTGGACCACGGATACAAGGAATTAGAAATTCCAGCAAACGAAGACGGCACGCATAAAATGCGCAAAGATTGCTTGCATATCTGGCCACGTGGCGAGTTCATGATGATTGCACTTCCGAACATCGATGGAAGTTTTACTTGCACCTTGTTCTTCCCTTTTGAAGGAGAAGTATCTTTTGAAAAATTAAAAACAGATCAAGACGTTCTCGATTTCTTCGAGAAATATTTCCCAGATGCAAAGGCAATGATGCCAGAGCTTTTGTTAGACTTCAACACGAATCCAACTGCAAGTTTAGTCATGACCAAATGCAATCCTTGGAACTATAAAAACCAAGTGGCGCTTATGGGAGACTCAGCTCATGCGATCGTACCATTCTACGGACAGGGCATGAATAGCGGATTTGAAGACTGCAGCGAACTTGATCGTCTCATGACTGAAATGGGTGAAGATCATCCAGAATTATTGAAAGAATATGGCAAATTGCGCAAACCAAACGGCGATGCAATTTTAGAATTAGCGCTGCGCAATTACATCGAGATGCGTGATTTGACTGCCGATAAAGATTTCCTTCTTCAGAAAAAAATTGAAGGACGATTCGCTTCGAAATATCCTGAAAAATGGATCCCACTTTATTCTCAGGTTACATTCAGTCACATTCCATATCATGAGGCTTTAAGCAGCGGAATTCGTCAGAATGAAATCATGAAGGAAGTCATGAACCGACCCGATATTGAAGCGGTATGGGACAGCGAAGAAATAGAAAACGAAATTCTAAAACGAATCTAAAATTGCATGCGCATTTGCAGCGTGCAATCTGTTTTTCGAAATCCGTTAATCATTAAATTTCCCGAAGAGATGTAATCTCGATCGGTATAAGTCCATTGCGCAATTCTAAACCAAATGTCTATGTTTCTTCGAACATCGAATTTGAAGATGCCATAGATTCTTGCACCTTTTCCGTAATACGCAGGAATGCTGTAACTGTATAGAACATCGTTCTCGTAGGCGTACAAGCGCGCATTCCAAGTATCTGATTGAAACAAGGCGTAACGAATCGTTACGCTAAATGGAACATTCATCTTCTTCCAAATAACATCTTGAAAAACCAAATATCCCGTTTCATTAGGAAGTCCTTCTTCATTAGTTTTAACAAGCTCAAGTCGACTGTGCAACTTCAAACTTTCAGTTGGACTGAAAATAAAATTCAATCGAATTTGCTGCGAAAATTTATCTACTGGAAAGTCAATGCGATTCAAAACACTTCTATCAATCGAAGTTCTGCGAATGCGCATTCGCGCATAGAACTCATGCTTTTTATCTGGCCTGTAATTGAATTGAAAAAGGTTGTCGCTGAAACTTGAAGGTGCGGTGACTTGATACTTCAACCAAGGAAATTGAACAACATCTGTGTAGGCGTTCATGCTAATTTTCTTCGTCAATTGAGCCTGAACACTTGCATAGGTTCCCCTTTCATTCGAAGGAAGTACGCTGTTGCCTTCAGCAAGAACATTCGAATAAACCGATTGAAAATCGGTGTCAAAATCGCGAAACAAAAGTGTTGCTGAAACACGCGCATGCAAAGCCGAAGTCATTCCAAATACAGAAGCTGTTGCTCCGTTCGAACTTCTTGAAACTTCTCCGAAAAGCGAAACATTTTGCCACACGCCTTCGG
>JBJOON010000261.1:0-2564 GCA_046051235.1 Bacteroidota bacterium | reverse complement strand
AAAATCGGGACACTTATATGTCCTTCAAACGCCATTATTCCGAGTAAGAAACAAGAAGGAAACCATCTATTGTTATTCCGATCTTGAGCGTCAGCAAGCGATACAAAAATTAGGAACGAAGCCGGAAATCACTCGATTCAAGGGATTGGGGGAGATTTCTCCAGATGAGTTCAAGTTCTTCATTGGTGAAAGCATACGTCTGGAACCAGTTGTAATTACAAAAGACATTCACATCAAAGACATTCTTGAATTCTACATGGGCAAGAATACACCCGATAGACAAGACTTTATTATTAGAAACCTTCGCGTAGAGAAAGACGAAATTGTTGAGAAGAAGGAAGTTGAAACTGAACCAGAAACAGAATAGGAGTGGAGATGGAAGAGAATACAAATCCAGAAGAAAATAAATTAGGAAACGTAATTGGTGTAACAGACCTCTATGAGGGATGGTTCCTCGATTACGCGTCATATGTGATTCTAGAAAGAGCTGTCCCGCACTTGTACGACGGACTGAAGCCTGTACAGCGAAGAATTCTTCACAGCTTGTGGGAAATGGACGACGGTCGTTTCAACAAGGTCGCAAACGTAATTGGTAACACCATGAAATATCACCCGCATGGTGATGCTTCCATTGGAGATGCCTTGGTTCAGATTGGACAAAAGAATTTGCTCATTGATACCCAAGGAAACTGGGGAAATATTTTTACTGGAGACAGCGCTGCAGCGCCGCGTTACATTGAATCGCGCTTGAACAAACTCTCGCAAGAGATTATTTTCAATCCGAAAACAACCAACTGGTTGGCGAGTTATGACGGAAGAAACAAGGAGCCGGAGACGCTTCCAGTTAAATTCCCTCTTTTGCTTTCATTAGGGGTTGAAGGAATTGCCGTGGGATTGGCTTGTAAAATCCTTCCACACAACTTCGTTGAACTCATAGATGCAAGTATTGACGCTTTGCGCGGAAAGAAAACGCACATTGTTCCCGATTTCCTTACCGGTGGAATGGCCGATTTCTCGGATTACAACGGTGGACTTCGTGGCGGAAAGGTTCGTGTTCGTGCGAAAATCAAAAAAGACGACGCCGCGCGTTGCTTGGTGATTACTGAAATTCCATTCGGAACAACGACCTCTTCTTTGATCGATTCTATCTTGAAAGCCAACGACAAAGGCAAAATCAAGATTAAGAAAATTGAGGACAATACCGCTGAATTTGTTGAAATCATGGTTCATCTAGCAACAGGTGTTTCTCCAGATAAGACCATTGATGCCTTATACGCCTTCACCGATTGTGAAGTCAGTATTTCACCAAACTCGTGTGTCATTCACGATGACCGTCCGAAGTTCCTTCCTGTGGATGAGCTTTTAAAGATTTCTGCAGATAGAACCCGCGACTTAATTGGTAAAGAACTTGAAATTCAGTTGAATGAACTTCAAGAAAGTTGGCACTTTGCTTCTTTGGAGAAGATATTCATCGAAAAAAGAATCTACCGCGACATTGAAGAATGTGAAACGTGGGAAGACATTATTGCTACCATTCACAAAGGACTTAAGCCTCACACCAAGAAATTCTTACGTGCCGTTACCGATGAAGATGTGGCTCGATTGACCGAAATCAAGATTAAACGTATTTCGAAATTCGACAGCAAAAAAGCCGATGACTTTATTTCGAAGTTGGAAGGTGAAATCGATCAAGTAAAGGAAAAGTTGGATCATTTGACCGATACCGCTATTGCTTACTTCAAAGATTTGAAGGCGAAATACGGAAAAGGAAGAGAGCGTAGAACGGAGATTAGAACCTTCGATACAGTTCAAGCTGCTGCGGTAGCAATTGCCAATGCCAAGCTTTCTGTGAATTTGGCTGAAGGTTTCGCCGGAATTGGATTGAAACGCGACGAAGGTGAATTTGTTTGTGAATGTTCAGATATCGACGATATCATCGTTTTCCGTAGAGACGGAAAAATGATGGTTTCAAAGGTTCAGCAGAAAGCCTTCTTCGGAAAGGACATTATTCACATTGCCGTTTGGAAGAAAGATGACCGCCGCACCATTTACAATTTAATGTATCGCGACGGTAAGAACGGCGGAGCCAACATGAAGCGTTTCGCGGTTACTTCCATTACCCGAGACAAAGAATACGACCTTACCAAAGGAACGCCCGGAAGTGAAGTGCTCTATTTCAGCGCGAATCCAAACGGAGAAGCCGAGGTGGTAACAGTTAACCTTCGTGCACTCGAACGATTGAAAAAGTTGAAGTTCGATGTAGACTTTTCGGAATTAGCTGTTAAAGGTCGAGATGCTCAAGGAAATGTAGCCACCAAATATCCTGTTAAAAAGGTTGAATTGAAATCGGCCGGGGTATCTACTCTGAGCGCTCGAAAGATCTGGATCGACGAAAGTGTTCAGCGATTGAACGACGAAGGACGTGGAAGATTCTTGGGAGATTTTGGCCCTGAAGACAAATTATTGGTCATTCAATCATCGGGCGACTATCAGTTGTTGGCGCCAGACTTGAGTATTCACTTCCCAGATAATATGATAACCGTTGAAAAATGGTTGCCAGAGAA
>JBJOON010000260.1:0-3430 GCA_046051235.1 Bacteroidota bacterium | reverse complement strand
GCCAGCTCCACACCAAGCACCGTTGGTAATTGTCATGGCCATAGGAACATCTTGCGTTAGCGTTGTGCTTAAGGCAGTGTAATCGGAAATGGCACAATCGGTAACACCGAGTTCCCAGACGATGCTGTCTAGTTCAATGTATTGATTGTTCCAAGTGAAGCATCCGTTGAGGAATGTTGGAGCGCAGTAGGTCTGTGAAAAGGCTTGGCTAGATAGACCCGCGCAAAATAAGAATACAAAGTAGATTTTTTTCATAGAAGTGCGTTTGGTTAAAGATAGGAAAAAAACAGAAACTATTTCAATCGTAACACCACACCCGTCTTCAACTCTGCACCTCTTTCAAGATTGTTTTTTCGTTCAATGCTGCGAATACGAATACCGTATTGCTGCGAGATATCGCGAATGTTTTCTCCACGTTTCACTTTGTGTTCTTTCACGCTTCCCTTGAAGCGCTTGGGTTGTAAGTACACAATTTCCTTTTCCTTAAACTCATGGCCTTCCTCTATATCGTTGTATTTGGCTAATAAATGCTCAGAGATCCCAGTGCGCTTAGAGAGATCCGCCAGCGATTCCTTCTTCTTGGCAGAAACATACTTGATGCGGTTGTTTGAGATATTGATACCCGCCGAATGTTCGTTCGGTTTTTGTTCGATATCGAACTGATTGAGTTGATACTTTTCAATTAAATCTATCAAGTTCTTGGCATAGGTTGAACTGGTCGCATATCCGCATTTTTTCAGTCCCTGCGCCCATCCTTTGTAGTCGGTAATCTCCAAAACGAAAAGCTCTTCGTAGCGTGGTTTCTTTAGAAAAACACTGTGATCTTCGAACGACTGATCCACTGATTTGTATTTTCGAAAGCACTCGTTGGGCGCGTCATCATCGATGTGCATAGTGGCGCCACTCCACGTGTCGTGACATTTAATTCCGAAATGATTGTTGGCTTCGGTAGCGAGCTTTGATTTACCGCTACCACTTTCAAGAATTCCTTGTGCCAAAGTAATACTGGCCGGAACGCCATATTTGCGCATTTGATCTTGCGCAACGGAAGAATATTTTTGAATGTATGCCTCCGGGGTTTGGGCGAAGGACGAGGTGAACGAAGAAAGAATGAGTAAGAGAAACAGAATGGGAATGAGGAAATACTTAGTACTTCTTACGTTCCTTCTCTGTGCCGTCTTCGTTGTAGAAGATCCACTCGCCCGATTCTTTGCCGTTTTCATATTCACCTTCAACATAGGGGTTTCCGTTTTCATGCCATGCCTTGTAATCGCCTTCTAACACACCATTTTCATACGTATTCAAACTCCATTTATTACCGTTTTCATAAAACGTATAGCATTCACCATGGCGCTTGCTTTCTTTAAATCGCATTTCAATGTAGCACTGTTTGCTGTTCGGATAGAAAGCGCGTTCTCCAATTTTATTGTCCGTACCCTCTTCGAAATATCCAACAATGCGCATTCCGTTCTCAGCGGTCTTAATCTCTCTCGCCTCAGCGTCATCCAATGAGGGGGTGCACGAAGCGAATATCAGTGTGAAAATCGATAGTATCCAAAAAACTTTTTTCATACAATTACTTTTTTCGTTCGATGGTGTAGTTCACTAACATCTCTAAGGATGCTCGAGCGGGAGTGACATCGAACTGTTTCAATATTTCCAGCGCTTTATCGCGGAATTCAAACATCTTTTCTGTGGCGTATGTAATTCCACCCAACTGCACCACTTGAGCCATAAGCTCTTCTACCTTCACTTTATCTGTGTTGTACTTGCGCACGGTTCGAATCAATTTCTTCGCGGTGTCGCGATCTACTTTTCCTAAAACATGAATTAATGGAAGCGTTAGCTTTCTTTCTTGAATGTCAATCCCCACGGGCTTTCCAATAGCATCGGTTGACCCGTAATCAAACAAGTCATCTTTAATCTGGAAAGCCATTCCAACATACTCGCCAAACAATGCCAACTGCTTCACTTGATCATCTGTAGCAGATGTTGAGGCTGCGCCACTTTCGCAACAAGCGGAAATAAGCGAAGCTGTTTTTTGACGAATGATATCGTAATAGACTTCTTCAGTAATATCGAGTTTGCGTGATTTTTCTTGTTGAAGCAATTCTCCTTCGGCCATGTCCTTCACGGCTTTGCTCATGATTCCCAGCAAACGAAATTGTTGTGTTTTTACACTTAACGAAAGACCTCTTGACAACAGATAGTCTCCAACTAAAACAGCGATTTTGTTTTTCCAAAGCGCGTTAATGCTGAAGAATCCGCGACGCATTTGTGCGTCGTCTACAACGTCGTCATGCACGAGCGTTGCGGTGTGCAGCAGTTCAATCATGGTTGCTGCCACGAACGTTGGCTCTTCCGGTTTTTGAAAAAGCTTGGCTGAAAGGAAGACGTCGCTTTTCATCTGTTCTTTGAAGAACGATTCAAACGCATTCATTTCGCCTTCTACAGGCGCTTGTATTTGGGATAGAGCTGACACGGGGGCAAATGTAACACACTTTGGTGTTTACGCCTTCGGCGATGACACTTCGTGATGACCACTTTGTGGATGACGCTCCGCGATGACCGTGCCCGATGACGCCGGACAGAGGGTCGGTTTATTTTCTTTTTCGTTTCTTTTTAATATCCGGACCGAAGAGATCTCCGCCGTTGTGTTTACCAGGCTTATCTGTGCTAACGTCGCTTGGACCTTTGTTCACGTCTTCACAAGATCGATTGGGTTTGTGTTTGGCAAAGAGTAGAGAGGCCTTGAAAACAATTGGACAGAAGTGCGAATGGAAATAGTCCATACGAATATCACCCAAAGTGTTCGGGAATAATTGCAGAACGGGCACTTCCACTTCAAACGTGGCGTAAAGTCCATCGTTTATAGCCATTCCATAGCCTAATCCGTAATACACTTGAGAACGAATCTTCTCTGAATAGTTTCTTGGCAGTGCAAAGTACTCTCCAGTCGTTGAGCGTTTGTAGGCATAATCTGCAAAGACGCCCAACTCATTCTGAATCCACTTTCCTTTTCCGAATGGGTAGATATTGCTGGTTGAAAAAGTAAGTCCAAATCTATTTTCATGGAAGATGCGCTTCTCTTCAATCGTCTGTCCGAACACATCTTCACCATTGAACTTTTCAGACCCGTTGAATCGAACGTAATGGACATTCAAATCGAATCTATTCAATAAAAAAAGCTTGTCCGTTACCCAATACTTCCCAATGTCTGCCGTCCAACCTAAACGTGGTCTGGCTTTGTATGTTCCGGCACTATAAACGGGTGAAGAAATTGTATCCACTGCATTCCATCGCTTACCGTATGCAACAGTAGGACCAATGGAAACGATTAATCCCTTCGGCATATACGAAGTGCGCTCGTAGAAAAGCGTTTTCAAAGTCGTTCTGCGCTGTCCGAAACCAACGGCAGTAAAAAGAAACA
>JBJOON010000259.1:0-2585 GCA_046051235.1 Bacteroidota bacterium | reverse complement strand
TAATGCCTATTTCATAATTGGAACTACGTTGTTAACTCCGACTCGAAGACATTCGCGAAGCATTCCTCACAGAGATTCCTCATAGAGATTCGTCGCAGACATTCGCCACAGCAATCTCCCGTATCTGTTATGTCAATTTATGCCGAAATAAAAAAAACGATATTACTTGTATAAACCTTTTAAGAACGGACGATAGAAAGGTAAAACGATTCAGTACCTCGGCAACGTGTATATGAAAATCGCATAACTGTTTTCACGCCTTCTTGCCTTTGAGAATTGTTTTGTAAATTCGTATGAGTAACCATGCAACAAAACAACAAATCCGTGATGTCCTTTCAGGAAAGATCCAAATTAGGAATGGAGAACCTATCCAATCAATTGCCCGTTACCTTGGATCAAGCCAAAAAGCAAATCGAATTTCTCAAAGCGAACAGCAAATCAAAAGGCAAGAAGCAGCGTGCTTAATTGATTTCGCGAAAAGAAATAGTCTCTGGATAGAACACTTTAACACCGAGAAATACATTAGTGAAGGCGCTGAGCAAAAGGTTTATTTGATGAATTCTTATCATGTATTCAAGCTAAACGATTCCATCTATTTCACCAGTTGGTTAGACTATTTAAATAATTTATTGCTTCACAATTTTTTCTTTGAAGATACCTCTTACGAACTATTGGGATTTACCTCTGTAAGCAACACGCTTTACTCATTGGTGAAGCAGAACTACATACAAATTACCGAAGCCACCAATTTGAGTTCAGTAAAACAATTCTTAGAGGCAAACGGATTCAAAAACGTCAGAAACAACGATTACTACAATCCAGATCTTGGGATTATTCTAGAAGATCTTCACGACGAAAATGTTCTGGTAAATAATGGCATTTATTATTTCATAGATACCGTTTTTTATCTGGCAGCTGATTTTTGATTAAACTATTTTGTTGGAACTGCGTTGTTGGAACTACGTTTCCCGATAGCTATCGGGAGGAACTTCGTTGTTGAACTACGTTATTCCTACTACTTAATTGGAAAATCGAAGATTTTATTCCTACTGTGTAATTAGAAAACTAAAGGTTTTATTACGAAGTAGGAATTACGAAGTAGGAATTACGAAGTAGGAATTACGAAGTTCCAATCTTCCCATTTCTTACCTTTTCTTAACCTTTCGTCGAAGACATTCGCGAAGCATTCGCCATCGGCATTCGTTGCTTCGCAACATTCGCATATTTACGGATAAATACGTATATTTTTTTTCAAATCGCATTCGCTTAAAGCCTCAACAAAACACTCATGTCATGAAAAGTGTAAATAATCACACTTTTAAGTACGAATAAATGTATAAAACAACACTTTTCCTGAGATATAGATAATACTTTCTAAATCTCCTCGCAATCTTTATCAATATATTTGTTTACTTTTTACTTTCATTAGTCACAATATATTATTACTTTTGAAAATAATTAGTCACCAAATACATTGACTTATGAAGAATCAAAAATTACATCTCGATCAGTTAGAGCGCAAGCTTTCTCCTTATGGGAAGGCAAATAAATCGGCTCGTCCGGAAATAGGTTGGATAAAAACAATTCGAAAATCCTTGGGTATGTCGCTTGAGCAACTCGGACGTAAAATGGGGCTGAGTAAACAGAGCATTCAAAGCATGGAAAAGCGCGAGACTACTGGAGCAATAACTATTTCTGCGTTGAATGAGGTGGCGAAGGCATTAGACATGGAATTGGTATACGGGTTTGTGCCTAAAGGTGGAAGCGTCATGAATCTGGTTGAAGAAAAGGCGAAAAAAATGGCAACTGAAATTGTATTGCGAACATCCCAGAACATGAGACTCGAGGATCAGAGTCTTCCGTATAAACGAATTGAAAAAGCCATTGCCGATCGTACTCAAGAAATTCTCAAAGAACTTCCGAAAACATTATGGGATTGAATTTAGAATATTCCGCAGGGCAAACACCAATTGATGCTAATGAAAGCTATAGGAACTACGTTGTTAGAACTGCGTTCTTAATCTATCGTCGAAGACCCTCGCAACAAAGTTGCCCTCGTTTCGAAGAAACCCTCGCACAGCCATTTGCCTTCGCGAAGCAATTCGCCCTCGCATAGCCATATGCCCTCGCATAAACTTATGCCCTCGTGCATAGCACATTCGCGAAACATTCTCCAAAGCCATCCATTGCTTTCCAAATGGAAACGGAAGGCACAGCAGATTAATGGCCGATTTAATTGTTGAGAAACTATTTCACACTCCAGTTTTCACATGGGGCCACTCCCTTTCTCACCTCTCGTCTAATGACGAAGTTAGAACGACCTACCTCAATGCCTTGAAAGAAGCCGATCGGAACAACTATAAACCGCTCATCGAATTTGCAAGGAGTTAATACCTCGTCGAAGACATTCGCAAGGAACTACGTTGTTTGAACTTCGTTGTTTGAACTACGTTGTTGGAACTGCTTTATTCCTGCTTCGTAATTGGAATCGTGCGAAGCACATACGCGTAGCAATCCTCGCAGAGATTCCTCATAGAGATTCGTCGCAGACATTCGTGGCTATGCCACATTCGTTGCTCTGCAAC
>JBJOON010000258.1:0-4695 GCA_046051235.1 Bacteroidota bacterium | reverse complement strand
GAATGTGAACGCATCTTCGCTTATCGCGCCTTGCGTTTTTCACGCTTCGACAGCACTCCTCTTCCTGGATTTAACGAGAACGATTTCATTGAAAACTCAAAGCAAATGAATCAGAGCCTTACTGAATTAATTATTGAATTCGAACTCGTCCGCAAGTCAACCATTGCCTTATTCAAATACATGTCGCCTGAAATGCTTCAATTTCAAGCCATGGCGAACAACACCTCGTACTCCACTCGCGCCATGGGCTTCATGATTGTTGGTCATTGCATTCATCATTGCAATTTTGTGAAGAAGAAATATTTGTGAACTGCGTTATTAGAAAACCGAAGGTTTTATTCCTACTTCGTAATTGGAACTTCGTTATTCATATTTCATAATTCCTACTGCGTAATTAAATCGTCGAAGACATTCGCCAGCGGCATTCGCGAAGCATTCCTCGAAGAGATTGGTTACTCCGTAACATTAGTCGTAGACATTCGCCAGCGGCATTCGCGAAGCATTCCTCGAAGAGATTCGTTACTTCGTAACATTAGTCGTAGACATTCGCCAACGGCATTCGCGAAGCATTCCTCGAAGAGATTATTACTTCGTAACAATATCCTCCTCCCCATTTGCGTTAAGGGCAAAATTAAAAACAGTGAAAAGGAATTTCATCGCTTTGCTATTCTCGACCTTCCTGATTTCAACCAGTTGGTCACAAAACACAAACCTCGATTACAGAAATGGTTTGAAAATTTACAATCTAATCACCTTCGAAGAAAATTTCAATTCAATTCAACTCTCTGATACCTCTTCTTACCAATTCACGAATACAACTACCCAAATTCTTCATCCAACAATTGCATTTCAGTGGAAATCTAAAACGAATAATTTTCATGAAATTGAATTAACCAGTTTTGAGATTGGGAAAACTGGAGCAAAAACAGAATTTATTGCAGACACCAATGGTATTCCTTTCGTAAGCGGACAAGACATCGTAACCACTGCGCTCTCTGTTCGATACGAATACATTCTGAACTTCAACAAATCAAAAGACAGCAAATTAGTTCCTTCTCTCGGGTTTGGAGTTAATCCGTACTTCAGAAAAAACAAATACTCACCATTGGCTTCGAGCTCTTTTCCTGCTTCAGAAAGTAGTTTCGGTTTAAGGGCATTCATAACACCACGAGTTACGTACTTCATTACCCAAAAGATTTTTGTTGATTTTAATATTCCGCTGTGTCTTTTCCACAATTTCATTCTAACAGAAATGCGTGACAACGCCAACCTTCCCGTTGAGCAAAGAACCGTCAGCACATACAATTTCAATCAGTTTCCGAACTTCTTCAGCGGAAGAATTGGTATTGGCTTAAAACTATGACAGAAGCAATCGTCCCACTACTTTCATTAATCGCCCTAGAGGTAATTCTAGGAATCGATAACATTGTATTCATCTCCATACTATCAGACAAATTACCTGACCACCAACGAAACAAATTGCGCTATTGGGGTATTGGCTTAGCCATGGTCATGAGACTGTTGCTCTTGGCAATAATTTCATGGATTCTAAAACTAGATG
The DNA here is from genome assembly GCA_046051235.1 of Bacteroidota bacterium. Taxonomy (GTDB): domain Bacteria; phylum Bacteroidota; class Bacteroidia; order Flavobacteriales_D; family Sanyastnellaceae; genus CAIZGX01. The sequence continues at coordinate 3,134 of JBJOON010000258.1, read as the reverse complement.
AGACACTATTCACACTATTCGAGATTTCATTCTCAGGAAAAGGTATCATCTTAATCCTTGGCGGACTCTTTCTCATCTACAAAAGCACAAAAGAAATATACCATAAAACAGAAGAGGCAGAGGAAAATACAGCGGCGCAGTCAACCGCCAAAAAGTTCGGCAAATTACTTTCTGAAATAATCATTCTAGACTTGGTGTTTTCCATAGACCCTATTATAACAGCGGTTGGAATGGTTCAAGAACTTTGGATTATGTACACGGCTGTCGTTGTCACAGTTCTAATCATGCTCATTGCCTCAAAACCTATTAGTGACTTCATTCGGAGGCACCCATCTTTTAAGATATTGGCCCTTTGCTTTTTAATGATGATAGGAGTTTCACTACTTGCCGAAGGCTTCCATTTCGAAATTCCGAAAGGATATATCTACTTCTCAATGGCCTTTGCTTTTTGTGTAGATATTATTCAATTCAAAACAATAAAGCACAAGTAAAATGAAGCTGATTGATCCGGAAAAAATTGTAATCAACAGAAAAAAAATTGAGGAAATCGATAAGGTTGTAAAGTCAATTTACAGACTTATCATATACAGCCGCTATCACCTCGACGACGATCTTCTTGATATTTATCTCGAAGGTGTGAATAACCTCAAGGAGCTTCTAAGTATTAAAAACGCTCAAATGGAAGCGCAAAACGAAGAAGAGGCCAAAGAGTACATGCAGAATCTAAAAATCTCTTTAGACTTCGTTATTGAAGAGATCATTTGCCACAATAATTTCGAAAAAGAAATTCAACTGTTTCAATTGCTTCGTCTAGTCTCTCCAGAGACAAATGCTATTCATCCGAACCGCTACAGACAAACCTTTGTGCAAATTGGGGCGCACATTTGTCCTAAACGGCAGGGTGACGAGAATTGCCAAAAACTGGATGTTGATGTATAATTTATACCCGCCCATTTTCATCAACGATGCGCCTCAGAAAAAAGAATATATCACTACACTTGGCAATAGCTTCAGAGAACTTCTTTCCAATCCTGACCAATGGAACGATTCAACTGCACTATTCTTCGAGCAAGAATTGGATCGTGTTCTCGTAAATGCCAACTTACTTTATGAAAGCATAAACTTAATTGGTAAAGACCGAGAGAATAAATCGCAGAATACATAGTCTATGATTTCCTTTAGAATCTCGCCACAAATAACGCTTTTTCAATCGATATATAATTTGCGAATTGAACAACGCTACCGCAGTGAATTGCGATTCACGAGTAACGGTTATCGAAACCGATTTCGCTCTAGGCTAGGCTTGTCTTATCCATTTCGTTAAACAGAACTGACATCTATATTTGCGTTTGAGTCCAGTCGCAAAATTCAAGATGAGAAGCATCAAATTATTATTGTTCTGCTGCATTGCCCTTTATTCTTCTATATCGTTTTCGCAACGAAAGAAGTTTCTTGGATTTAGTGCGCTTGACGACACCGTCAAAACTGAAACCGAAGGTACTTTCCTTCTGCCCCTTTTGTATTACACGCCTGATACGCGTTGGGCGGCGGGCGCAGCGGGTGTTCACTACTTTAAACTTGAAGCGAAAGATTCGACCGGGCTTCCTGCGCGCACAAGCAACATTCAACTTCTTGCCGATTACACGCAAAACAGGCAAGCCGATTTATGGGCATCATGGAATGTTTTTACACGAAATGAAAACTATTTGCTTAAAGGTGATCTCCGCTTTAGAAATTTTCCTGATAAATTTTATGGTATTGGAAACAACACCAGCAAAGAGCAAATGGAGAGTTATTCGTATAATCTCATTCAGATAAAATCCAAGTTCTTGAAAAAAGTTAAACCCGACTTCTTCATTGGTTTTGACTACGAATTCGAAAAAGAATACGAAATAAAAACTTCTGCAGGTGGTTTGCTTGAATCTGGCACCATTCGCGGATCAAAAGGAGGTGTCGGATCAGCCATTGGATTTATTAGCGTATACGATTCAAGAGACATTGTAATCAATGCGCAAAAAGGTATGTTATTCGAATTTTCAACTTATCTATTCAATAACTTCTTAGGCAGCACATTTAATTTTTTCAACGTCAACACCACCTATCAAAAATACTGGAGCGTCAAGAAAAATCACGTCATTGCTTTTCAGTATAAAAACAAATTCAACTTCGGGAACATTCCGTTTATCGACATGGCCACGCTTGAACGACTTTTGCTGGGGCCGGAGATGTTTTCGGAGAGCTCAACGATCTTCATTTAAACAGAATAAAATACTCCGTCGGCACGGGACTGCGCTTTGTAGTTAATCCTCAAGAAAAACTTAATGTTCGCCTCGACTACGCCTACGGCCGCGAAGGCGGCTACTTCTATTTCATGGTCGCCGAGGCGTTTTAATTAGCGCAATAGATTTTAAAGTGATCATTTATTATCGTTACCATTAATTTTAAGCACGCTGCAAGCAAAACCGAACGCATGAAAAAAATAGTAACGATTTCACTAATCATTGTAGCATTTTCATTTCTTGCGTTTTTAATCGTAGGGGGAATTTATGCAGCCTTAACTAAACCAGATTGGGAAACAATTGACAGCAAGACCATAGGAACTATCACGAAAATAAGTCCAGGAAGAGGCGGTGGTGCATGGTTTACCTATGTGAGCGATGGAGAACTGCATGAAGAATTTGATGGGCTTTATCAATATGGAATGACAATCGGAGAAAAGTACTGGATAAAATACTGTTCAACTTGCTCAAGCACATTCACAAGTAAAATAAAAGCCATTGAATATCTTCCTGTTTTCACCGAAGATGAAACCTATCTTGAGACAACTGCCAAGATTACGAGAATATATAAATTCAGATGGTACGGAAATGGCGCAGATACGGGAATTGAATTTACGTATGCTGCAGGTGAATCAAATGAAACATTCGAAAGATCTCAAACCCTTCCTCCCAATTACATCGAGAAATATCCCGATTTAAAAGTTGGCCAAGAATACACAGTTCGCGTTTGGACCGTAGATCATCGCCGAGCTATTCTTGACCTCGACAGTCCGATCAAGTCGGCTGAAAGTTAGAATGCTTTTCTTCCCCTCTCTTTACTTTTCTTAACTTTAAATGAAGAATTCGCCAGCGGCA
>JBJOON010000257.1:0-2599 GCA_046051235.1 Bacteroidota bacterium | reverse complement strand
GGCTATCAAGAAGTTTTTACTGATCCGTCATACTTCGGTCAATGTTTGGTTATGGCTACGTCCCATATTGGGAATTATGGAGTGCACTCCAATGAATTAGAGTCTTCTAAATGTCAAGTTTCCGGAATAATCATTAAGAAATTCTCAGATGTTGCTAGCCGTGCAGGTGGGGCGGGAACATTGCAAGATTATTTGGTAAGAGATAACGTTGTTGGAATCTGCGATCTCGACACACGGTCACTGGTTAGACATATTCGCAAGAACGGTGCGATGAACTGTGTTATTTCAACTGATGTTTCAGACATTGAAAGGTTAAAGCAAGAACTGAGTCAGGCCCCGAATATGGATGGTCTTGAATTGGCCTCAAGAGTTGCTTGCAAAGAATCTTTTGATTTTGGGAATCCGAGTGCTGAAGTAAAAATTGCTGTTCTTGATTTTGGAGTGAAATTGAACATTCTTCGCTGCCTAGAAGAACGCGGGGCTTTTCTTAAAGTATTTCCGTTGGATGTCACCTTGGAAGAAATTCAAGCGTGGAATCCCGATGGTGTTATGTTTTCGAATGGCCCTGGTGACCCTTCAGCAATGCCATACACAATTGATTTAACTGCGAAGATTATTGAAACCGGAATACCCTGTTTCGGAATTTGCTTGGGTCATCAACTTATCGGATTAAGCCAAGGCTTGAAAACGGTAAAAATGTTTAACGGTCATCGAGGTGTGAATCACCCAATCAAAAACCTAATCACAGAAAAAGGCGAAATCACCAGTCAGAACCATGGTTTTGTTATCTCAAGAGAGAGCATTGCAAACAATGCCGATATCGAAATTACGCATGTGCACCTGAACGATGACACCGTAGCCGGAATTCGTTTGAAATCTAAGCCCGTATTCTCTGTACAATACCATCCAGAGGCAAGCGCCGGTCCTCACGATTCGAGATATCTTTTCGACGATTTTATTGAAAAAGTGAAATCGATAAGCGTAAAAGCATAATGAATATGCTTTTGAAAGTTTGGCAAAAGCCTGAGGGGAAAGTATTCAGTATTGCTGCTGTCATTTATATATTACTTGTCCTTTTTGCGAATGGAGTGAATGGAGGTGCAGATACTTTCACGCACTATCAAATGTCGAGATACTCCTGGATCCATCACGATTTGCTTTTGAATCAATGGGGAAAACCCGTTTTCACCGTGCTATTCTCTCCAATAGCTCAATTTGGTTTACAGGCTGTCATCTGGACGAATCTTGTCTTGATTTTTTTTGAAGCTTATTTAGTCTTGAAAATAGCGAATCGACTTGATTTAAAAAGGTCGTGGTTAGCTCCTCTTTTGTTTCTGAGTTGTCCTGTCGTATTTGATAATGCTGTTTCCTCATTAACAGAAATCATCTGTGCATTATTCCTTATTTTATTTATTTATTGGAGCCTGCGAGGAAAGTTTTTTCTAGGTGCCATTATTCTAAGCTTCATGCCATTTGCACGAAGCGAAGGATTTGTAATTCTTGGTGTTGCAGCAATGTTTTACTTCTTTACGCGTCGTTGGAGATTCATTCCACTTCTTGCAGTTGGCTCAATAATCTTGAACTGTATTGGATATTGGTACACAGGAATCCCATTGTGGATATTTGATTCGAATCCATACGTGAACACAGAAATCACGTCATACGGAAGCGGCAGCTTTTTTCACTTCTTTATTTGGGCAATTCCTGTTTTTGGAATTGGATTTTTGTTCTTGTTGAAGTCAACATGGTTGAACGCTCACACAATTTTAAATCGCTTGACTATCGATTGGAAAAGCACTTTAGTTTCCGAAGAGTCAAAGAGTTTCATGTTGAAACATCAAGTGATTTTTTGGATAGTCTTGGGCTCTTTTTGGGGGTACTTTATGGCCCATACAGTTCTTTGGTGGCAAGGAATGTGGGCAAGCTTAGGATTGTTGCGAGTAATGTTAGTTGTTGCTGTGCCAATGGTTCTGCTGGCTTTAATTGAATTGAATAAGTTTTTAGATAGCCGCCCACTCCTAGGCACTTGGAAAACGATTAACGTGATTGTTGTTCTTCTATGCGGAACCGCATTCGGAACGAATACACTCATATTAGGCGCTGTTGGCGCACCCGTTGAATATGGAATTGAAGAGGCCGTTTTGAATGAAATGAAAGGTTGGATGAAAGCAGAAGGGGTCACAACTCAAGGATGTGTTTTTGCAGGGCACTCATATGTCTCATTAGCACTAGACAGAGACCCTTTCGATTACACCAAAATGAATCAGCTTAGATCATTTAAATATGCTCAGAAGGGCGACCTTATTGTTTGGGACGGTCACTACGGTCCGAATGAAGAAAATACACCAATAGAGATCTTGGAAAGAGATTCGACATTGATGTTTCTAAAAGAGTTTCGTCCAGCAAAGGAATATAGACCTTTAAATGACATGCCTTTTTATGTGAGGCTTTATCGAAAGAAATGAGCAGAAAAAAAGACAGCACCAAATGGTGCTGTTTTCATTTCGTTTTATTGAGTATTAGAATAAATTCATTGAATCCAATACTCCCATTACTTCTTTAACTGAAGTAGCAGAGTTGTTCAACAATTCTTTCTCAG
>JBJOON010000256.1:0-2618 GCA_046051235.1 Bacteroidota bacterium | reverse complement strand
CGTGCATTGATTGTTTTTCTCGCAGTTCTTCCATTTGCAATGCATTCACAAGTGCAGCAAGGAAAAGTATTACTCATGAACGGTTCAGTTGTAGAGAATGCACTTTGGGAAGAAAAGGATGGCTTGATTTACATCTACGATCAGAAAAAAAACTTGTTTGGAAAAGAAAAAACACGTGCAGTTGAATTGAACAAGAGTGAAATTTTCAGTTTGTCAAACGGAAGCAAAGAACAAGTGCTTTACTACCAAGATACCATGCTGGGTGATTATTACACACCTGAGGAAATGCGCATGTATCTTGCTGGTGCAGGTGACGCTAGAAAAAATTATAAAGCAAGGCACGTTAGCGCAATTGGATTTGGATTGTGCACGTTAGCTGGGTATTTGGTAGGAGACGGCCTTATGATTTTAGTAGTCCCGCCAATTACATATGCCGCCATTCAATACGTTGGCAAAATAAAAATTCGAGAGAAGTACATGTCGGACCCGAATTTCAAATACAACGATTTATACGCTGAAGGATTTGAACCACCAGCGAGATCTCGAAAAATGATTCGCGGAGCCGTGAGCGGATTGTTGGGATCGGCTACTGGGGTTGTTATTTACTTTATTAAAAATCAATAAGCGTGTTAATTCACATTCTTCAAAGTTTGTGTCTTGGAGGCGCATCTTGGTTCCTGTTAATCACAGCAAATCCAAATACCGCTTTCGAAAACGGACTTTTATCCTTTGCTGTATTCTATAGCTATTGGGTCTCTCAAAAGCTTCATCAAGCCGCATTTTGGCTTCCACTGCTGGTTATCGCAGGCACCATAACTTTATCCCCGAACGTTCATTCGGTTTTGATGTTAATTGTTTCACTTTTTACCATCGCCTATTTCCTTCAACATAAAATTTCCTTGCGCAACATTCCGCTGTTAAAGAACTTAACTGTGGCCGTGTGTTGGTCTATTCTTATTGCCATTCCAGACACCAAAGAAATTTTTCTATTAGGTGGAAGCGTGTTCTTTACTACCCTGGCGCTATCCCTTTGCATTGACTTTGTTCAACGTAAAGAAGATGAAGGGAAGGTTGAGACGGTTCCCCATGTTATTGGAAACAACTTGACATTGTTCTTCTCCTTGATATTCGTTTTAATTGGACACCTGTTCATGCCCACTTCGTTCTTTGCGGGAATACTGGCCTTGGCTGTGCAAGCGGGCCTTACGTATTTCAAGAAGGAAAAACAAAGGGAAGCCTTTCGCGAACTTCCCTTCCTTGTTTATGCAATCGGAATTTATTTGTTGTAAACGAAATCTAGTGCGTCGCAGAAATCTACGATAGCCTTTTCAATATCTTCGTCTGTGTGTGCTGCTGAAACGAAACCAACTTCGTATCCGCTTGGTCCTAAGTATACACCTCTTTCCAACAAGAATCTGTGAAAGGGAGCGAACAACTGACCACTGTTTTCCGGAATTTCATCCATTCTTCGAATAGCCTTTTCTTTAGAGAAGGAAACCCAAAAAATACTTCCCATGTGGAAAATGCGAAAGACGTAATTCTTCTGATCGGCATGCGCTTGAATAGCCGAAACCATTTTGTTCGTTTTCCTTTCAAGTTCGTCGTAAAATCCGGGTTTCACCAATTCTTTTAATTGAGCCAAACCGGCTGCCATAGCAACTGGATTTCCTGAGAGAGTTCCTGCTTGATAAACAGGACCATCAGGTGCAATTTGAGACATGATCTCTGCACTTGCACCGTAAGCACCTACAGGCATACCCCCACCAATAATTTTTCCAAATGCCAGCACATCGGGCTGAATACCGTAATAACCCGAAGCCCCTTCAAATCCTAAACGGAAACCGCTAATCACTTCATCAAAAAGCAACACAATTCCCTCACGCGTGCATACTTCACGAAGGTGTCTTAGGAAAACACCGTCTTGAATAAGCAGACCGTTATTGGCAGGAACTGGCTCAATAGCTACAACCGCAATTTGTCCTCGATACATTTCAATTGCTGCATCGAAAGCCTCAATGTCGTTCAACGGAACCACTATGGTCTCCTTCACATAAGCCTCGGGAATTCCGGCGCTACTCGATGTTCCGAGCGTTGCTAATCCGCTTCCGGCTTTCACCAACAAAGCATCTACGTGTCCGTGGTAACATCCTTCAAACTTCAATACCTTGTCTCTACCCGTGTAACCTCTTGCTAAACGAATGGCACTCATAGCCGCCTCTGTTCCGCTGCTTACAAATCGAATTTTCTCTAAGTATTTGTGATGCTGTAAAATGAACGAAGCTAACTCGTTTTCTTCACGTGTTGGCGCTCCGAAACTAGCACCCTTAGCGGCTGTTGTGCATATGGCCTCGGTAACGGCATCATTTGCGTGCCCCAAAATAAGCGGACCCCACGAGCAGCAAAAATCAATAAATTCATTTCCATCAGCATCCCAAACATGAGACCCTTTTCCTCGTTCAAAGAAGAGTGGATTACCTCCTACCGACTTAAATGCACGAACGGGAGAATTTACACCGCCTGGAAAATATTTCTTCGCCTCTACAAAAAGTGCTTCACTGTTGCTCTGTTTCATGGTGCAAACTTACGCTCGAACGAGAAAAACAACGTACTTTCGCATC
>JBJOON010000255.1:0-2626 GCA_046051235.1 Bacteroidota bacterium | reverse complement strand
GCGGTATTTATTCCAGCTATTGGAATTCAAACTTTTCCAGATGAAATTGGTGCTTGGCTTGTTGCGCAAGTGATTTTAATTTATCGATTTACCCGAATCACAAAACCTGTTAAAGGATAGATTATATTTGATACCATGCATTCGAAATTCTACCTCTGCCTTTTTGCTTGTATAGCCTTGCTTTCATCGTGCAAGAAAGAAGAACCTACTTCGTGGGAATCGAATTGGGTAGCACCTGTGGCTTACGGTAGATTAACGCTTTCAGATTTAACCGCTGACAACGGGTACACAGACAATGCAGGAATTTATCATTTGTATTTCGAAAAAATAATTTCAGGATTTGGAACGAGCGATTTGACTCAGATTCCAGACACCAATATCTCTCAGAAATTTGTTGTACCTCTGAGCGGAGGACCTTTTCAAATTCCTGGAAACACCGCAATCATTACGCAGAACCAGAACTATTCCGTTGAAACAAACGGCACCGGGTTGCGCATGGTGAAAGTAAAGTCAGGACAAATGATTGTCCATGTGAAGTCTTACGTGAACGCATACTTGCATCCGAGCTTCACGCTTTACAATGTTTCGGAGGTATATGGAAACAATACGGATATCGATTTCGCATTGACTCCCGGTAGCTCAACTTCTCCAACGGAAGGATATTACGCGATAGACATGTCGAACAAATATGTTGTTCTTTCCGGAACAAGTGGATTCGATTACAACAAACTTTCAACGCATCTTGAAATCAAGACAGAGTATGGTACCACCGCCGATCAAAATACGATATACGGACAAGATTCAGTCAGATTTGAATTGATCATGTCTGATCTCGTTATTGATTACGCTAAAGGTTATTTTGGAAATGATACCTATTCTTTCAACGAGACGTTCAGCCTTGCTGAAAGCGCGAACATGCCAACGGGATTGCTAGCGTTGGATCAGGCTTCGTTTGGATTTCATATGACACACAAAATGGGATTTGATGGTAAGTTGAAGATTGATAACGTAATGGGATTGAATACCTACATGAATACCGGTGTCTGGCTGACTGGAGAGAATTTGCTCAATCCATTTTTTATTACGCGATCCATTGATGACGGAGGAACCGCTTCTGTTTCTAACTACGATATTGATTTGAATGAGGGGAACAGTAACATTACTTCGTTTATGGGAAGTTTGCCATATTCCGTTCTTTTTACCGGTAGTTTACAATTGAATCCGTTTGGAAACGTAAGCGATGGAAACGATTTCTTCTACGCGGATCAATTAACCGAAGCTAAATTGGTTGTAGATGTTCCTTTGCGATTGGCCGCCAGCGATCTTACACTTCGCGATACGTTGAATGTGGAAGTAACCACTGACGCCGTTCGTGTGAGTTCTTTAACCTTGGATATTCAGAATGCATTTCCAATGGAATGGAAATTAAATTTGACTACGTTGGGTGGAGTAGTTGTTGCCGAAGATTTAAATGTGTCAAGTGGAAACAGTATTGATGCATTGGCACTTTCAACTTCAAGCTCACTGGTGATTCCTATTTCTGAATCGCAATGGAACATTATTAAGTCGGAAGGAAAATTAATTCTGCAAGTCGTTTCAAACACACCGTCATTTCCTCAGTTGGTGAATCTCTACAATTCATATTTCATAGACGTGCGTGTGAGGGCAGGCGTTGTACTTAATGCTGAAGTGGAATGAAAAAGATTCTAATTGTTTTCGTTTTCGCGCTCGCGAGTGCAATGTCTTCCGCACAGACATCATACCTCTGGTTGACAAGATCAGACACTACAGGAAAGGCCTTCAGAGGCATTATAGATTTTCAAGGAAACGCTGCGGCGGGAAGTACATTCTTGACCAAAGAGTTGGTGAGGCCATTTGTAGTTGGGGGAACAGTCACTGCTGAAGCGAGAAATTCCGCCATAGATGGAATGACTGATCTTGGGGTGTTTGGAGGAAATGCAAATGCTCGCGCACGCTACTATGGCGGAAGAGACAGTTTGTTCGGAAGTGAAATGCTAGACTTGTACATTCAAGTTGGAAAAGGATGTTTTGGAAGTGGAAGAATTTCGAAAGAGGCGTTCGATTTATTGAGCAACGGGAATGTCAATTATCAAGGTGTGCGTGTTCCTTTGAATTCCATTCAAGGTGAAGTTCAAGGATATCAAACTGTTGGATTTGGTATTTACGATAAGCGAACATTCAGTTCAATTGGAATTTCTATGGTGAACGGATTAACTTATCAGCAGTTCAGTTTGTTTCCACCATCATCGTTTTACACTTCACCGAATGCAGACACACTGCAACTCGATTATTCAGGAGAGTATGTGCATTCGGCTAATCCTCGTCCGAATGGAAACGGTATTGGTTTCAACATTGATGGCGAGTACAATTTCGTTCGCGACAGAGGCATTGACAAGAAGGAAGTTTGGAACTCTCTTGGGGTGCGAAATTTAGGTTGGGTGAATTGGAACGGACAAAGTGAAGTGGTGAGTTTTGATTCAACACTTACATGGACGGGTATTGATTTGAATGCCATTTTAAATGGAGACTCATTGTTGAATGGCGCATCTGGATTTGCAGATACGTTAGTCACCACTTCTCAGAATGTTTCTTTTTGGAGACCATT
>JBJOON010000254.1:0-2631 GCA_046051235.1 Bacteroidota bacterium | reverse complement strand
ATTCTCTACAACTGAACCGTTCATGAGTAATACTTTTCCTTGCTGCACTTGTGAATGCATTGCAAATGGAAGAACTGCGAGAAAAACAATCAATGCACGTCTCAAAATTTGGTTCATGGCTAAAGGATTAAAAGCATTCAAAGATAGGATTAAAAGGTATGAGCAATAGAGACAACTGAAATTTTGCCTTGAAACTGATTTCGGAGAATATGAAAAGCGCTTTCAAGCGTTGCACCCGTTGTAATTACATCGTCAACAATAAGAATGTGCCTAGCAGTCAAAGGTATAGGTTCGCCTATTTGAAAATCTATTTTCCGGCTATTCATTCGCTCCATGCGATTGCCTTTCGTTGCGCCTTTTCCAGACGTTTGCTTTTTCAGAATTGGCAGAATTGGCAGATGGGTTTCATCGGATATTCCTTCACACAATACGTGCGCTTGGTTGTAGCCACGTTCTCTTTCTTTTATGGAATGAATGGGAATGGGAACCAATATATCCACGTCTTGAAGCCATCTCGTTTTTGCGATTCGTTTGCCCATCTCTCTTCCAAAAAAATGTCCCACTTGCATGTTCTTTTTGTATTTCAATTCATGAATGGCTCGTTGCTCAATGCTTTTCGGTTGGAAGAAGTATAGCGATTGAACGCTATGAAGGTTCATTCGATAGCCCAGTTGTACATAGAGCATGTTGTTTTTTCGAATGAAGTGATTGGTTAAATGAAGGTATTGTTGACAATAGAAACAAACCCCTTCTTCCTTTGAAGAAAGGCTTCGATTGCATGCGCTACATATGCGGGGAAACCAACAGTTCAATAGAATATTCGAAATCTTTCTCATAATTATGGCGCTAAGATGAAAAATGAAGTTTAAATTTGCCGCCTATGATTATTCAGGTTTTAAAGTCGAAAATTCACCGAGTAACTGTAACTGAGGCAGATGTGAATTATATAGGTAGCATAACAATAGATCCAATTCTATTGGAAGCTGCGAATATGATTGAAGGGGAACGCGTTCAAGTACTGAATTGTGCGAATGGTGAGCGCCTCGAAACGTACATCATTTTAGGTGAAAGAGGAAGTGGAGTTATCTGCCTAAATGGCCCTGCTGCATTGAAATGCACAGTTGGTGATATTGTAATAGTTTGTTCTTATGCTCATCTTGAATTCGAAGAGGCAAAGACATTTAAACCGTGGGTTATTTTCCCAAACACTGAAACAAACAGGTTGATTTAATTCAACGATTTCTTATTGAAAGCAGGGAAGTAAGTTGGCTTCCCTTTTTTATTGGTTAAAAGAAAATCGTAAAGTTCCTCGGTTCTAAACATACGTTCCAACGCACCGTGATCATGTGTTTCGAAAACAGTGAACTTAACGTTTTTTCCGTCACATGATTTAATGCGCTCAACAATTTCATAGGACTCTCCAAACGGAACGGCCTTGTCACGTTTTCCATGCGCCACCCATACCGGTATCGTTGAAAGACGGCAAGCGTCTTTCGCGCTTCCCCCTCCGCAAAATGCGGCAGCGGCGCAGAATATTTCCGGATATTTACCTGCCGTATGCAAGGTGCCGTATCCGCCTAAACTCATTCCTGTAATTGCAATTCGAGAAGTATCTACACGATGCGTTTTTTCCAATTCACGAATACAGGCAACAACTTTCGAAGGTTCCCACGACTCACCTTTCTTGACTTGCGGAGCAATGATGATAGCAGGAAAACTTCTTCCCTTGTCAAGCTCGTGCACAAGTCCATAAGAACGTACGATTTCCAAATCAGTTCCGCTCAAACTTCGTCCATGCAAGAACACAATGACAGGCCAAGCACTGTCCTTTTGTGCGTTGTAATTTTCAGGCTCGTAACACCAATAGTGATAAGGTGCTTTAGAATTTTCAACTTTAAATAATTTCGATTTCTGTCCGAAAGAAATTGCAATTAGAGATAAGCAAAAAAAGAACGCTATTAACTTTTTCATTCGAGAATAAAACTAAAAATTTTGTTGCCCCTAGCGGGTTGAATAATTCTGTTTCCCCAAGCAATTGGGGAGGATTCAAACGTACATCCGAAGTTTTCGGAATAAAGGATACTTCCATTCATTCCATCAATTAAATAAATAACACCTCCAACTGTTGGGACGAATAAAGTAGGGTAACCATTCTGGTCGTATAACGCTATTGGAGAAACCCAACTGTATTGAAGAAAAGGCACTTTGAAAATTTGAGTTCCTGTTTCCTTGTTCAATGCAATCAACTCCCCAGCCCCGTTTACAGTGGTTCTAGAGAAAATAGTGTAGACAATGTTTGAAGCCTGATTCTTTCCAATAAGCGTTGTTGCAAGGACACCGCCATTGTTTACTTTTTCTCCAACATAAGAATAACATTCTTTTTCAAATCGCCACACTTCCTTGCCTGTCAATCCGTCTAATTTCCTCAAGTATCCGAATCCTGTTAAGCCTTGTTTATCTACTTCGTTTCCAATAAAAATAAACGGATTTTCTTTTTCAATCGAGAGCACAGGCGAAGCGTCTGAATCATCTGTATTGAAGAAATGCCAGCGCGGTTGCATGGTGCGTAAATCGGCGCAAAAAACATTGCCTCCGTTATCGGTGAAATATCCCAATTGCTTGTAGGCACAA
>JBJOON010000253.1:0-2659 GCA_046051235.1 Bacteroidota bacterium | reverse complement strand
CCAAACGATTCCATGGGACATGGAATTCCTGATTTTTGGAAAGCGTTTGTTCGTTTGTCGAATGACATTTACAGCCAACCGAACGAATATTCGGTTGTTGTTTTTCCTCAACCCTCAGACGGTCAATTCGAAGTTCGTGTGGAAGGGAATTTTCCAGATACAAACAATTATCACTACTTGTACGACAGTAGTGGTAGATCTGTGAAATACTATAAATGGGATTACAACTACAGTGAGCCATGGGCAATTTATCATTTGGATTTAACAGCCCAACCTACGGGGCAATATTATTTTGTAATCGAATCTTCATCGGGTATTCAAGTTGTTCCCCTTCAAAAAAAATAAAATGAGAAAAACGCTACTTTTTGTTTTTGCTTTATTCGTTGTTGCATTTTCTTTCGCGCAAGGTCTTGGGCATACCTCAATTACCTTCTCAGATGCTACTCGAAACAATCGTTCAATTCCATGCGAAGTCTATTACCCCGCACTTTCAGCTGGTGAAAGTGTGCAGGCATTAGATCCCGCATCCCTTGGACTTACTGGTTATCCTGCCGTTTCGGTTGGGCATGGTTTCGTTATCGGTGCTGCGAATTATGATTTGATTGCCGCACAACTAATTCCGTTTGGATTTGTGGTCGCGCTGGTGAATACAGAAACAGGTTTCGCACCCAATCATCAGGAATTCGGATTGGATTTAGCTTTTGTAACACATGCACTTCAACAAGAGTCGTTGAACACATCATCGGTTTTATACAATGTAGTGAGTCAACAACGCGAAGGAATTGTTGGACACAGTATGGGCGGAGGAGCTGCTTGGTTGGCTGCCGCTTCTGACCAGTCTATTGATGCCATTGTAGGTTTGGCTCCTGCGGAGACAAATCCGAGTGCCATTGCTGCTGCCGCCTCGGTGAATTGCAATACACTGGTTTTCTCAGGGAGCGATGATGCGGTTACACCGCCTGCAGATAATCACGAGCCTATTTTCAACGGGACTGGTGCGGGTTGTAAAACATTTGTTTCATTAACTGGAGGTTCACATTGTGGATTTATTGACGCAGGTACCTTGTGCGATTTCGGTGAACCGTTGGGAGGAAGTTTAGCTAGAGCAGATCAGCAAGAGGCCTACTTAACTATGATGACCGCTTGGCTTCGATACTTTTTAAACGATGAGTGTGTTGAAGCGTTGTATTCCGATTATGTGACAACACATTCTTTCGTTTCCGCCAACCCGTTGGCTGAATGCATGCTTTGCGGAAATGTTGATGATGCAAATAAAATTGGAATGCGAATGATGCCGAATCCCTCCAATGGTTCATTCGAGGTGCAGTGGAAAGAAGGTGCCTTCGAAAGTATTGAAATTTTGGACATTACCGGAAAAATTATCTTGACTGATAAGGTTCTACAACAACATCGAGTGAATGTAAATGAGGGACTTCGTTCTGGTATTTATTTGGTGAAACTCTCTAACGAAAAGTCAAGTGTTACACAAAAACTAATAGTGAATTAAGAAAAGAAAAACCCCGCAATTGCGGGGTTATCTTTGTGCGCCCACCTGGGCTCGAACCAGGGACCCACAGATTATGAGTCTGTTGCTCTAACCGACTGAGCTATAGGCGCGGGATGGCAAATTTAGGAATAATGCATCTTTGTACAACATGAAAATATTCATAAAAAATATAAAATCGCTCTACGGGACTCATTCTCAGGATGTCGCTTTGGTTAAAGGCTCCCATATGAATGTCCTTCCAAGCATTGAAAACGCTTGGTTGGCAATTGAAGACGATACTATTGCGGCCTTCGGTTCAATGGATGAGTTTGACGGCATAGAAGATTGGCGAGATTTGACAATTATTGATGCAGCGGGAAAGTTTGTTCTTCCCGGTTGGTGCGACAGTCATACACACACGGTGTTTGCGGCTTCGCGTGCAGACGAATTCGAAGATCGTCTTAAAGGCTTAACTTATGAGGAAATAGCAAAACGAGGTGGTGGTATTTTGAATAGCGCGAAGAAACTTTCGACTATGAGTGAAGATGAACTTTATAGCGCTGCTGTTGAACGATTGAATAGAATGATGCAACAGGGTACTGTTGCAGTTGAAATTAAAAGTGGGTACGGTTTAGACGAAGCAAACGAACTTAAAATGCTTCGTGTCATTAAACGATTGAAAGCCGAACATCCGATGGATATTAAGGCTACCTTTCTTGCTTTGCATGCAATTCCGGCCGATTATAAGGGGCGGGAAGAAGCGTTTGTTCACGTGATGATTAATCAAGTTCTTCCGAAAGTTGCGGCTGAAGGCTTAGCCGATTTTGTAGATGCATTTTGTGAGGAAGGATATTTTACGGTTAATCAAATGAATCAATTGATTGAATCTGCCCAGGCTTTGGGTATTCCTGCAAAAGTTCACGTGAATCAGTTTAATGTAATTGGTGGGGTGGAAGCAGCAGTGAAGAGAAACGCCCGAAGTGTCGATCACTTAGAAGAACTTTCGAATGAGGATTTGGAAGCGCTTAGTCAAGGAAATACAATGCCTGTGGCACTTCCAGCTTGTTCCTTCTTCTTGAGAATACCATATACACCAGCGAGAAAAATAATTGATGCAGGTTTGCCAATCGCTTTAGCAACCGACTTCAATCCGGGGTCTTCTCCTTCAGGAAA
>JBJOON010000252.1:0-2664 GCA_046051235.1 Bacteroidota bacterium | reverse complement strand
TCTTGCTCTTCTTTCACTTTATTGCTTAGCAAGGAAACAACCTCCTTCAAGACTTCGAAACTTCCGTCTATGAGTTTGTAGAAATCAGATTTCGGATAGAACACAATCTCGGCGTCTTCTAATACTTCGGCTGAAGCACTGTGCTTGCCTTGTTGAAGCAATGGAAGAAATCCGAAGAATTCATTTTCATGAACAAGTTGAATGATTAGGTCCTTGCCAATTTCATGACTCATATAGACCTTCACCTTCCCTGACTTCAAGAAGTAAACGCCCATGGCGTCGTCGCCTTCGGAGAAGATGAGTTCTTTCTTTTTGTATTTCTTTGTAATGGCGCTTTCACTCACTTTCGTGATGTCTGAAAGTCCTTTAACTTCGTTCAAGAGATGTTCCATCCCGTGCAGCGGTTCTTTCGTAGATGCCGCACTCACGCGTCTGGCTTTGTCTAAGCGACTTTTCACAGCGCTAATCAAATCTAAATCGTCAAAGGGTTTGGTAATGTAATCATCGGCGCCCAAGTCCATGGCCTTGCGCATGTCGGAGCGATCGGCCTTTGCAGTAAGAAAAATAAATGGAATCGCTGCGGTAGATTCTTCCTTCGACAAGCGGTTCAACACGCTGTACCCATCGAGTTGCGGCATCATAATGTCGCAAAGAATGAGGTTCGGAAGCTCCGCTAAAGCAAGCTCTACGCCCACCTTTCCATTTTCTGCATCAATCACGGTGTATCCAGACATGCCTAAGATTTCGCAGATGTTCTCGCGCATTTCCGTGTTGTCTTCAATGACTAATATTTTTTCGCTCATGATTCTAGGGGTAAATGAATGGTGAATGTTGTTGTTGAATTTTCTATGCTTGTGAAGGAAACCGTGGCGTTCATTAGTTCGAGGCAACGCTTAACAATGCTCAAACCCAATCCGGTTCCTTGAACATTTGCCGCGTTGTGCGCACGATAGAAGCGATCGAAAAGTTTTCCTTGTTCCGATTCTGGGATACCTATTCCTTCGTTCGAGATATTGATTTGAACTTCGTTCGATTCTATTTCACATCCAACTTCCACAACAATATGTGTTTCATCGAATGAAAATTTAATGGCGTTGGAAATTAGATTCACAATGACTCTTTGAAGAAGTGTAATGTCGGCATGAACCTTCTGCGTCTTCGGACAGTTCACTTTAATTTCTTGATTCGGTTTAAGAATCAAATCCATGTCGTTCACCACATCTTGAAGAACTTCGCAGAGATTAATTTCTTCCAACTGAATCTCTACTTTTCCTTCATCGAGTTTACCCAATGAAAGAATGTCATTCAAGATTTCAGTCAAAGAAAAAACTGAGTTTTTTATACGTTGAATGTGTTTATCGCGATTCACTTGCTCCTCTTCTTTCACATATTTCGAAATAAGTGAAACGCTTGAAAGTATAGTCGTTAGTGGTGTTCTGAACTCATGAGAAGCCATAGTCACAAAACGCGACTTCATTTCGTGGAGCTCTTTTTCCTTCAATAATGCATCGCGTAATTCCGCCTGACTCTTTTCCAAATCGTTCATGGCTTCTTGCAAAACCAAGGTTCGCTCTTTTACTTTCCGCTCGAGATTTTCATTCATTGTAAGCAATTGCTTATTCATGTTTTGAAGATCTTCTTGGAATTTGATGCGTTCGGTAACGTCTATGACGAAAGCAATGACGAACGTTTCTCCATGCGAGTTGTAGTGACTTAACGAAATCTCTACCGGAAAAATCGAACTGTCCTTTTTCAGACCATACAACGTCATGTGCTGACCCATGGAACGGTTGGTTGGACGTTCGTTGTAATTCTCGCGGTGTTGCTTATGCCTTGATCGACCAGCATCTGGAATTAACTGATCCACGTCAAGGCTAAGCATTTCATCTTCAGTATAACCGAAAAGATCGGCACACCGCGGGTTAACAAGGACAATCTTTCCCGCTTTATCCGAGATTAAAATTCCTTCATTTACATGATTCCAAATCGAGGCAAATCTATTTTCCATGTGCTTTTACAAATCTATTGTTGTCGCAGTGAAGAGAGAATTGCCTGCGTCAGATTATGTCCTGACAAAAGTCAGCATATTTTATTTACTTCAGGAAATAAACTGCCTTCCCTTGGTCGAAGTTTTCAACCACGATTCCCCATTTCATGAGTTTCGCTAGTTTTCGAATTAAGATAGGTCTTGGGGTTCCCGATTTTCGGGCGAGTTGATTTAACGTAAAGGGCTGCTGTTTCAACAAAGCAAAAAGTTGTTCTTCCCTTTCCGACATTTGAAAGAGTTCATTCGAGTCTTGCTGCGATGAAACCTCTTGCATGGCTATCCATACGTTAGAAGCCGGAAGCGTGACGTCGTGTTCACGAACGAAAGCCTTCCACCCTTCTTCAATTTTTGCTAAATGGGGTTTTACTGAAGATTCTTCAATGTCAATTTCAAGAACAGCCTTTCCTTCCACCTTCCACACTGAATGGGAGAAGTGAACGGGAGGCTGACAAAATTCTTCAGCACTGCGAATGATCATATGAATTTCTTCTTCCGGACGAATGCCTGAAACATTCCCATTGTCTTTCACGCCAATAAGTAATCTTCCTCCGGAGGTATTTGCAAAAGCCACCAACGAACGCGCAATTTTCTGCGCATCGTCGATACGCATTTTAAAG
>JBJOON010000251.1:0-2677 GCA_046051235.1 Bacteroidota bacterium | reverse complement strand
GATTGTAAGCGTGCGTGCCTGATCTTTTTCTATTTGACTTCCACTTTCAAAAACTTTATTTAGCTCTTCCTCTGCCCTTTTGTTTTCTCCGGTTAATGCGTTCAAATATGCGGCTGCTAAGTTCCACGTGTGCTTGTCTCTGGTCTTCCCTTCGTTGTTGACTTGATTCACAAATTCAACCAATTTCTTGTCAACTGAAAGTTGCACATCAGCAATATACTCGCGGTAGTTATCGCGATTGGAGTTAGCCAAAGCGGCTTCCATTTTATTCATGCTCCGAGTTAAAAGAAGATCAAGCATTTCACTGTTCGGCTTCAAAGCATATATTGCCTTCATGGCTTCCATCTCGTCCGTGTAATACCCCTGCAACAACCACATGGCTGCCTTCTCATTAGGATCTGAAATTAAACTCAATGCGAAATTGAAGTCATTCTGATTCAAGGCATGGTATGAGAAAATAGCGTCGAAACGTAACGGTGCACAATGCGCCATGACCTTGCAGTACATGGCATTTGCCATAGGGAAATTCTGTAACGAATGATAGACTCCTGCTAAATAACTCAATGCCCTGTAGTAATACGTACCCTCTGGAGCCTCCCCCTTTGTCTCTTCAAGAAATCCGATCAAAGCCTTTTGATTGTTGCTGTAATACATGGCCTTCACCACTTGAAACCACCACTTCACTTTCATGATTTCATTCGTAGCCGACTTATACTTCAACTGCAATTCTTGAATTAAAATCTCACCAACATATACTTCGGTGTTCTTAGTGTAATCCCACGAGTAATACCTTCCATCGGCCGCCCTGTCTACTTCGTGTGCAAGGCGTAAGAACGACTTAAACTCTTTCATCTTCGGCGTATTCCAATTCAAATCCGGAAAAGACTTGCTGGAATTAGCGCCTTTGATAATGGCCGCAAACTCTTTTTCTCCATCATTCGTAAAAAGGTAAAAACGAATAGCCTCCTCCGAAATCTCGCCTTTGAAGAATTCCTTCCATTCGATCATTGCCTGATCTTCCTTCCAATTCCAATCGGAATAACTGTTGTACCATAAGGACTCCGATGCGTAAAACATGGGGGACAATGTTGAGTCTAGCTCTGCAACTTCTGGAGTGAAGATGGCTTGCCTTTCATAATTCATTCCAAACCAACCATCGAAGCAGGCTTGAATAGTTTTATAGCTAATCGTTGCTAATGCACTAAAAAGAAGCGCAAAGGCTATGAAAAAATTCCTTTTCATAAATTTGATTCTCAAAATTAAGTTCGTCTAAATCGTAAAGTATTATTTCCCTCGGGGCCTCTTGAAGGTATTCTGAAATGTCTTGAATGGCGGTGCGAATGTCTTCGGGAGAAGCGTATTCCAGCTTCAACCGATCACCTTTCGCAAAATATACATCTTCGAAAATTCCGTTGTGCTTGGCTTCAAATTCTCTTTCTGAATTCTGCTTGAATAATGTGTCTGACTTCAATTCTCTGAAATTAATTTTATTCAAAAGATCTACTACCGCATTTCCTCGCGATTGCACTCCCCAAGAAAAAACAGGTATAGCAATGTTCAATGGCAAATTGTAATCGTCGAGGCCAGCAATGTACTGCCTTGCGATATCTCGGTCATAAATAGAATTAAGCGAGTCTGCCGCTATGCGGCCCATGTTGTA
The DNA here is from genome assembly GCA_046051235.1 of Bacteroidota bacterium. GTDB lineage: Bacteria > Bacteroidota > Bacteroidia > Flavobacteriales_D > Sanyastnellaceae > CAIZGX01. Next base: position 1,017 of record JBJOON010000251.1, on the reverse strand, counting down.
ATACATGAGTGTTCCCGAATGAACATTCGGTATTCCAGTACGCTCTTGATATTTCACTTGATGCAATCGAATGGTGGAAGTGATATCTAAATCCGGCCTCCGCTCTTTTATTAAATCAATGAAAGCAAAATATTCTTCCTCTGTACTTTCGTTCCAGTCGCAATCGAATTGTACTTCTTTGTATTCAATTCCTTCTGCGTTCGAGATGTTATTGATTAAAAGCAAAACACTGTCGGCCAAAGCAAAGTTGGATGCATATCCGCCTTTGGCAATCATGGCGTCGGTTGTAATGTATACCACAGGAACCACCTCGCAGGTTGGCTTTTCCTTGAATTGAACAATGGCATCGGGCTTCAGTCCTTGTTCACTTGAAATAACATCGAAATACCGAATGTACAATCGCTTTACTTCTAGATCCGACAGCAGCTGATGTTCTTTCTCGGTAAGTTCAAAGACCGTTTTCCAGTAATAAAATGAAACTACAGGTTTGGTTGAATTACAAGAAATTATTCTCCAACAAACAATAACCGCCAATGCAGCCAGTGCGACGAAAATTAATTTTCTTTTCATTGAGTTGGGAATGTTGTATTAAAAGTAATTGAATTCAAATCAGAAATTCAAATTGTTAGAAAATAAAAAGGACCCATAAAGAGTCCTTTAAATTTCAATTCGAAAATTGAATTAATTCTTCAAAATCAAATACTGATAAGCCGAAAGAGAAAGAGAACTTCCAAGTGTAACTGACGTTCCAGTAATTGCGTTCGTCCAAACTGAATTGAGCAAGGCTGTTGGAATGGAGTAATTGGTTGTCGCATTGCGAACATTGGCGATAACCAAAATCTGATCTGCATTCAAAACCTTCTTGAAACAAACCACGTCGTTTGCTGTGTATGGCACAGCAGTGCCATAGCGAGAAACAGCAGATTGCGAATAGAACGAAAGCATGTCGCGGTAGTTCTGCTGCATATCTAAATTTACTGTCCAGTTAATCGGTGAATTCGAAAAGAAAGGAACCGT
>JBJOON010000250.1:0-2688 GCA_046051235.1 Bacteroidota bacterium | reverse complement strand
TTGCTTGTTTAATTCATTGAACTCTTCAGTAGGGATATACTCGGTTTCGTGAAGAAGGTTGATCCAATATTTTGTTTCACTGGCCTCCTTAAAAGCAATAAATACTTTGTGCGTGTAATCTTTTAAAGATTCGGAACTTCTTGCCTCATGAAGATTGGCACTTATTGATGTCGCACTTCGAATCAATCGACTGGAAATGTTAAACTCCCTTTCTTGATTCTGAAGTCTCTTGCCCAGTTTTACTGCGGTAACTGCAAAGTCTTTTGCTGTTTGATGAATTGGATTCATAATTATAATTTTCCGCCAAAGATGTGGAGTCCCACGACGAAAAAAAAGAAACCTATATTCTCATAACAATTTCTGCAAAACGCTTAAAAAGCAATCACATCAAGGCTTTTCGAACATTTCTCCGCAGCATAACTAACGTGTTTACACATTAGCCGCAGGCATTCGTTCGAAGAACATTCGCCCAACGGGCATTCGCAGCTCCGCTGCATTCGTGCTTCAGCACATCATTTAACCATCAACACTCCTTCATTTACAGAACCGCCTTCAGAACTAGAAGGGGCAAATGGGTAATTATATTCATAAATGACCAAGCGAAATTGCTTCCCATCTTCAGACCAGTCGTAGATAAATGCGGGTTGATTTGCTGCTTGCCTATCAAGGGCTTTGCAAAAAGAGTAAAACTCATTTTTGAATTCCCGAATAATCTCCTTCCCATTGTCATTGAATGTAATGGTGAAGTCTGAGATTTTCGCCTTGGAGCCGAAAGTCAAAAAGTGCATTTCATTAAACCCTTGAACAGAGATTTCATTCAAATTAACACTTACATACTTGATTCCGCTCTCGACGGCTTCTTCATCGGCAGATGATGATCGGGTTAACTTATCTCTGAATCGATTTGAAGCAAGAATGTCTGAAACTAATACGTAGCTACCCAAACCATCTTGTTCCTTCAACGGCAACTGATTCGATTCAAACCATTTGGTATGTTCCGATTGGAAATTATACATATAAATCAATTGACTTAATAACTCCTCTTCATCAATATTTTCGCGACTCATGATTTCTTCAGTGCGTTTAGACTGACTTTTGAAACTGATTGAATGTGCGCTCAACGGTCCGCCCCATTGGTATAAAAAGGTGATAATAAAAAGGGAAATTGGAAACGCCAACAACGATTTCCTTTTATAAAAACCATTGTACAATGAAATGAATGTGAGCCAAATGGCCAAATACAAAACCAATGCGCGTGATTCCGTTACTCCATAAGCGAGAACACGCGTGTAGATGGCAATCCACAACATCACAAGCAAAGGCAACATGAGCCAGTAAAATATTTTCGTCAGTTTACCAACCCAATTAGACTCGACATTTCGGAAGGGCTCAGCAAGAAGAATAGTCAGAATTCCTACCGTACAAAACACCAATATCCAAATACTCACATTTCCCTTGGGTAAATCGAACGTGAATAAAATTTTTGCGAGATAGATGTATAGTATCGTCAAGTATAGAACAACGAATGGAACAAGAATGTACTGGATTAAAATACGAAATGACTTCGGAGGATCTACTATCCAATTACCCTTGTTTAATTCAAAAGGTGTTCCAGCGAAAAAAAACAACACATGAAAAAGACCGCTAACGGTAAGAATAAGTTCGAAAACAAATTCCTCACTCAACTGAACAAAAAGCAATTGAATGGCACCTATGGCCAGTCCTAATCCAATTGCAATAATTCCTGTAAAAATGGAACTGAGCGCAAACCGAGAGAACATCCATTGATTGAAATTCCAAAACAAATCTTTTCGCATACCCACCAAGAATGGTAAGAATGACGCAAGCAAATGACTTGTAATAAAATAAAAAATACAAATAGTCATTAAAGCTATTTCAGGGAAGTCGCTTGAAAGCTGAAGATGGGTGATAATTAATCCATGAACGACAATTCCAAATCCAATGAACATCCAAGATTTTATGAGATTGCTCGCACTACATTCTTTTGCAATAACAGCAGAGTAGTGAATAGGTATACCCAAGAACAAGCCGTAAATCAACACAACCATCTGCGCGTTGTATCCCTCCATTTGAATAAGAGCATTCCAAATAGCCAATCCAAAAATAGCCGAAACAATAACCAACGGAAATCGAACAAACACACGCTTGGCTTCGCTTTTCAATTCATTCAGTTTAAACATATTCTGGATATTAAAAATTATAACAATTTGTTAAATATATATAAACATCACAGATGCTACTTATCCTGTTTAATTTATTCGTCAAAAGACGTATAGTCTCATCGACACACCCGGCTCTGACAATCGTGACTCCGCCACATTCGTCCATCGGACATTCGTAGCTCGGCTACATTCGTGCTTGCACATTAGTCCTTGGGACATTCGCAGCTCCGCTGCATTCGTGGCTTTGCCACATTCGTCCTTCGGACATTCGTGCTTCAGCACATCAGTACCCTTCCTCAAAATACCTCCTCACCCCTCTCTTCCCTTCATTCAGAAATAACTCTTTCTGCTCTTGAGAAAGCTTCTTCACCTTCGGACCTATACCAGCATCTGAAATGCTTATGGTGCGCTCCCAGTCGAGTTCGGTGAGCATGAAACGATTGAGGTTTTCTTTCATGATGTAATACACACTTCCAACCAAATCTTTCGTGCTGTGAATGGGATA
>JBJOON010000249.1:0-2692 GCA_046051235.1 Bacteroidota bacterium | reverse complement strand
ACAGAAAGTGCAATCAAAATAGAGACAGCTAAGGATCCGCCAGGAATAATTTTTTCCATGGCATCAGCCGCTAACGTTTTGCTGTTTTGAATTTCTTCAATGCTCAACACGTTCATGTAACCAATGCTTACGAGCACATAGGAAAGCGTTACTACTAATGTTCCAAGGATAAGTGCCAGAGGGACGTTTCGCTTTGGGTTTTCGGCTTCGTTCGTTACGAAGCTTGCGTAGTGCCATCCCGTATACGACCACAATACCCCAACAAATGCTTTTGCCCATCCAAAACCTTGGGCCTTTTCATTCGTTAAAATTTCAGAAACAGAAATACTGTTGTCGAAGATATTGTTCGTTCCTAAAAAGAGAAGAAGAATTAGCAATCCATAAATACCAATAATTTTCAAAACAGTAGACACGTTTGCAAACCATTTAGAACTAGCTAAACTAAACATGTTGAACAGTGTAAGAATAACAATCGATACAGCGGCAACAACCGGCAGTAAGGTGTCAGAGAATCCGATAATCTTCTGAGAGTAATCGGCGAAAACAACAATTAGCGCAGCAATGGTTCCTGAAGAAACCACCGTGAGCAAGCACCATCCGTACAAAAACGCTGGCAGTGGTCCGAAGGCTTCTTTCAAATAAGTGTATATACCTCCGCCTTTTGGAAAGCGTCCTCCCATTTCTGCGTAGACCAATGCTCCAATCATCGATACCAATCCACCTGCTATCCACAAAATAGTCATCCACATTGGATCAGGCACTTCTTTAGCAATACTTGTGGGCGTTTTGAAAATTCCAGATCCAATGGTGCTTCCAATGGCAATCATGGTTAATGCGAAAAGCGAGAGACCTTTTTTATTCATAATTCAGTTTGAGTGGTTTCAAATATATTCCGCTTTTCAGGAAGGACGTTCGAAATATAGAAAAGTGTTCGTAAATTTGTAAGAATGAAGTTCGTAGAAAAAATAAAATTATCTGCTGGTCGACGTGCTTTGGGTAAGTTGCCCGATGCAACGCGTGTTCGTTCAGGATCTAATTTTCACGACGCTCAGTCAATTGGTATTTTGTATGTCGACAGTGACGAACGTTACTTCAATAAAATCAGGGCATTTGCTAAATATTTGAAAGATAAGTTTGGTGTGCGTCACATCAGATGCGTGGGGTTTGTAGACGATTCTGGTAAGAATCTTCCGATTTGGCAATCACAAAAATTAGAGTTTGAATACTTCACTAAAGACGATTTAAATTGGTACTTACGTCCAGTTCAGAATGTTTCGAAATTCATCAAGGAAGATTTTGATATTCTCATTGACCTGACACTCGGAGATCACATTCCGTTGAGTTTTATTTTCAAAGAGAGTAAGGCAAAAATGAAAGTAGGTCTTCGCGATTCGCGCGCAGCTCGTCAATGTGACCTCATGATTGACTTGGGCGATAATCCAACCATCGATAAGTATCTTCAGAATTTGGATGTGTATTTAAGTAATCCGCAAATAAAATAATCATGAGAGAGAAGTTGAGAGGATTAGGTGTAGCAATGGTTACGCCTTTTCGTAAAGATGGTTCAGTGGATTTCGCTGGACTGAAAAAGTTAACTGCGCATTTAATAGAAGGCGGTGCAGATTATTTGGTGGTTCAAGGAACTACAGGGGAATCTGTAACCTTGTCGAAAGAAGAGAAGCAAGAGGTATTAGACGCCGTGCTTGAAGCCAACAACGGAACAAAACCAATTGTGTTAGGTTTAGGTGGAAACAATACTTACGAGTTGGTTCAACAACTGAGCAGATTGGACACAGATGGAATTGATGCAATTTTATCTGTTACGCCATATTACAACAAGCCAACTCAAAACGGATTGGTAGAGCATTACAAAGCATTGAGTGAGGCGAGTAAAATTCCGATTGTGTTGTACAACGTCCCAGGAAGAACTTCTGTAAACATGTTGCCAGACACGGTCGCTCGCATTGCTTTTGAATGCAAGAACATTATTGGTATAAAAGAAGCGAGTGGAAGCGTTGAGCAAATCATGAATGTGATCAACGTAACTCCGAAAGAGTTCATGGTGATTAGTGGTGACGACGCATTGACTTTACCACTTTTATCAGCCGGTTGCGACGGTGTTATTTCAGTTGTTGGAAATGCTTTTCCGAAAGAGTTTTCTCAAATGATTAACGCAGCGTTGAACAACAATTACGAAGAGGCGAGAGCCATTCATTACAAGTTGTTAGATTTAATTCATTTGTTGTTTGCAGAAGGAAATCCAGCAGGAATCAAAGAAGTCCTTGCTCACCTCGATATCTGTGAAAACTATCTTCGTCTTCCGCTTGTTCCGGTTTCAGAAAAACTTAGCGATAAGATTAGGAAGTATCTTGTTGAAGAAGAGTTTATGTCCTAAAGGAAGAATGTGGCAGAGCCACGGATGCCTAAGGCGAATGTCCGAAGGACGAATGTGGCAGAGCCACGAATGTCTTCGACTAATGCCGGGGGCGATAGATTATCGAAGTTTTGCTCTGTCCGCTTCGCGTTTGAGGTCTTTGTCTTTAACGTCGGCGCGTTTGTCACCAACGTTTTTACCTTTTGCTAAAGCGATATCCAATTTTGCCCAGCCTTTTTCAGATATGAATAAGCGCATCGGAACAATGGTCATTCCGGTGTCTTTCAATTTTCGCTTGAGACGATCTATTTCTGTTTG
>JBJOON010000248.1:0-2692 GCA_046051235.1 Bacteroidota bacterium | reverse complement strand
AGAATTCGAAGATTTCATTCGCAACGGCGAGCACGTAAACGACGTGAAGCACTATTACAGACTGAACAACCTTACTGCTCCCATTAACTAATTGAAGAAATACTATTATGGCTAAAGTTACCATAGACGGAATTGAGATTGAAGTGCCAGATGGCACAACCATTCTTCAAGCTGCACGCATGATTGGTGGGGACATTGTTCCACCAGCAATGTGCTATTATTCGAAATTAAAAACTAGCGGTGGTTATTGCCGCACGTGTTTGGTGAAAGTTTCGAAGGGATCAGAAAAAGATCCTCGCCCAATGCCGAAGCCTGTTGCTTCGTGCAGAACAACAGTTATGGATGGAATGGAAGTTCAAAACATTACTTCTCCTGAAATCTTGGAAGCAAGAGCAGGTGTGGTTGAACTTTTATTGTTGAACCACCCACTCGACTGTCCGGTTTGTGACCAAGCCGGGGAGTGTCATTTGCAAGACTTAGCATACGAGCACGGAAAAGCAGAGACGCGTTACGAATTCCCAAGAAGAGAATTCGAAAAGATTGATATCGGAGATAAGGTTCAGTTGCACATGACGCGTTGCATCATGTGCTTCCGTTGTGTGAAGACGGCCGATCAAATTACAGACGGACGTGTTCACGGTGTCATCAACCGTGGCGATGCCGCAGAAATTTCAACTTACATTGAAAAAGCAATCGATAACGATTTCTCTGGAAACGTCATCGATGTTTGTCCAGTTGGAGCTTTAACCGACAAGACCTTCCGCTTCAAAAGCCGTGTGTGGTATACCAAGCCGGTAGATGCGCACCGCGATTGTCCAACGTGTTCAGGTAAAGTTCGCTTGTGGTACAAGGGTGACGATGTTGCTCGCGTTACCGCTCGCAAAGACACCTACGGAGAAGTTGAAGAATGGATTTGTAACAGCTGTCGCTTCGAACACAAGAAAACAAGCGACTGGGTTATTGAAGGTCCAACGAAAGTTGATCGCCACTCAGTTATCAGTGCAAACCACTACGAAAACCTTCGCTTGTTAAAAGCGTCTATCGACCGTCAACGTGCAGCTTTGCCGCACGGAGAAAAAGTAGATCTTGGAACAGGAGCACTTAACCCTAACAACGAAGAAAAATAAGAGCTATGGATCAGATCATTATCTATAAAATTATTCTTTGTGTGATCGTGTTCGCTGTAACGCTTGGCGCAGCAGCCTACATGACATGGGGAGAACGCAAGTTGGCGTCTTGGCTGCAAGACCGCGTAGGTCCTAACCGCGCAGGTCCTTTCGGATTGTTGCAACCGATTGCAGACGGATTGAAAATGCTTTTCAAAGAAGAAATGATTCCAACCCATTCGAATAAATGGTTGTTCATTTTAGGCCCATCATTCTTCATGCTTACCGCATGTATGACCGGAGCCGTTATTCCATGGGGAGCAGGATTCACAATTGACGGAACATACTTCCCCATGCAAATTGCCGACATTAACATCGGACTTCTTTATTTGCTCGGAGTTATTTCAATTGGTGTATACGGAATCATGATTGGCGGATGGAGTTCGAACAACAAGTTCGCCTTGCTTGGTGCACTTCGCGCCTCTTCACAAATGATCTCTTACGAGGTGGCTATGGGACTTTCCCTGATTGCCTTGGTAATGTTAACGGGAACATTGAACTTGGGTGAAATTGTTGCACAACAAGATGCGGACTACGCCTACATCGTTTACCAACCACTTGGATTTTTAATCTTCATCATCTGTGCTTTCGCAGAAACCAACCGTGCTCCCTTCGACTTACCAGAAAGTGAATCGGAATTGGTGGGTGGTTTCCACACCGAGTACAGCTCTATGAAATTGGGCTTCTTCCTTTTCGCTGAATACATAAACATGTTCATCTCTTCAGCAGTGATGGCCTCGTTGTATTTCGGCGGATACAACTTCCCATTTCAACATGAATTAGGGTTAGAAGGAAATCTACTTTCTGCTGTTCAAACGGCAGTGTTCTTGGGCAAAATCTTAATCTTCATCTTTATCTTCATGTGGGTTCGCTGGACACTTCCACGTTTCCGTTATGACCAATTGATGAACCTCGGATGGAAGGTGTTATTGCCTCTCGCTATTTTCAACATTTTCATTACTGGCCTTGTGATGTACTTCACTGGCAAACTGTAAATCAACAACACCATGAGTTTAACGAATCGTTCAAAAGTTGTTGCCAAGAAGGAACTAACCTTAATGGAGAGCTTGTACTTGCCTGCTATCTTCAAAGGAATGTCAATTACCTTGAGCCACTTGTTCAAGCGTAAGGCAACCATTAAATATCCTGAACAAACCAGAGAGATTGCTCCTGTTTATCGCGGACAACACGTGTTGAAGCGCGACGAAGCAGGTGCTGAACGCTGCACGGCATGCGGACTTTGCGCTGTTGCTTGTCCGGCTGAAGCCATTACTATGGAAGCCGCAGAGCGCCAAAAGGGAGAAGAAAAATTATTCCGCGAAGAGAAGTATGCGAAGATCTACGAGATCAACATGCTTCGTTGCATCTTCTGCGGACTTTGCGAAGAAGCTTGTCCGAAAGAAGCCATCTTCCTTACCGATCGCATCGTTCCAAGCTCATTCACCCGTGGTGAAGAAGTATTCGGAAAAAGCAAATTGGTGGAAGACGTGAACGAACGTGTAGACGTTACCAAGCGCCAAACACCC
>JBJOON010000247.1:0-2694 GCA_046051235.1 Bacteroidota bacterium | reverse complement strand
CTTTTTTAATCCAGTTTCCATTGAGCAAGTCGAAGGAATAATTCTTTTCACTTTGAAGTTTTCCATTCGGAAAGAAGTCTCTTTCAGTTTGTTCTTTTTCGTGAAGAATAAATTCCCATTTGAAATTTCCATTTTCATAGAACTTCTCGATGTGTTGGTCTGAAATCCCGTCTTTGTAGGTGTAGTAGGTCTGTGATTCTAATTTTCCTGGAGCGTAATAGTTTGCTGTAAGTTGTTTCGTGTTTCCACTTCCAATATTTGGAGTGAGATTGATTGTTTTGATGCTTCCGTTTTCGAAGTATTCAGCGGCAAGGGTGTCATTCTTTGCTCGGTAATATGTTTTCTTCTTCAATTGTCCGGAATTGAAATACGCATAGTATTCTGAGATTTCTGACGGCCCGAAATAGTAAATGGTAATGTCATTTGGAATTCCATTGTCGAAGTATGATTTCTCAAAACCTCTTCCGTCTAGTAATATTTCTTTTTCATACACCACCTTTCCGAGTTCGTTGTAGCGAATGGTATGTGGAATAGGCCAGTAGTATTTTTCATTGTTGAATTCCTCGGTCGTTTCAATTTTTCCAGTGTTGTAGTTATAACTAACCCAAGTGCCAACACCGAAGTCGTTTTCATAAGTCTGCACATGCGAAAGTTTTCCATCGAAAAAATAATGTCGCCATTCGCCATGTTTTCTTCCATCGACATATTGTCCTTTGGAAATAAGCACGCCTTCTTCGGTGTATGCTTCGTGCGGTCCGTTTAATCCAAGGTCATACTTCGCGAGTGAATTTTTAGAATATGAATAGGTGTTCAGCGTGTTTAGTTTTCCATTTTGAAAATAAGTTTTGCTCACGCCGATTGGAACGGTATGCCAACTATAGCCTTCAGAATCTATAACATGTTCAGGAATATAATCGGAAGAAAATCCTTTCAGCTCCTCTGCCCTCAAAGCAGCATACGATTGAACAGATTGCAATTTGCCATTTGGATAGTAGTGCGAATCTTGCCAGCATCTTCTTCCACTTTTATCTAAATAATATTTGGTAGATCGGGCTAGATATCCGGATTCCGAATATTCGAAGTATTCCGCAATCGTGCTGTCGCGCTTCACTCGTTCGAAGGAAGTTCTCTGGCGGGTTGGATTAATGAAAGTTGTGAGTTCCGATTGGATGATCCCGTTTTTGAATACGCGCTTTTCATAGATGTCTTTGGTGTTCGACATGTATTGAATGCATGTTCCGTTCATAAGTATGTCCGGAGAGATGTCCCAATACGTTGAGAAAAAATAGTTGCTTCCCTTTTTATTGGAGTAATTGAATATGCATGAAGTCTCTTGTGAGTGAACCGTTGAGCTGTTAAAGCTCATAAGGACGAAGAGAAAGAAAACTATTTTATTCATTGGGGTAAAGTTATAGAAGTCTTGCTGTACAGGCCAAATCATTATTCGTTCATCGCAAATCACGCATAACTAGCACATAGGGATTCGGGAGCTTTCAGTGTAAAATTTCAAAAATCATTTTTGATGAATGACACTTATAAGTTACATTTGTTATGCAGAAAATTCGAGAACTATATTTTTATGATGAAGATTTTATAATTTTTCTTGATTCTCAATCCGCGGAGATTCAGGACAAGTTTGGTAAAATATTTCGATATATTGAAGAGATTGAACGTATACCGATAAACTATTTTAAGAAAATACAAAACGCCAAAGGACTTTATGAGGTGAGAGTTTCTTTGGGGTCTAACACATGGAGGGTGTTTTGTTTTTTTGAAGCGAATAGATTAGTGGTTGTTCTAAATGGATATGTCAAGAAGGAGAATAAAACATCCGCCAGAGAAATAAGGAAAGCAATTCAATTAATGAAAAAATACTATGAAGAAAAAAGGTAAAGGCCCAAATTTAAAAAGTTGGAGCCAAGTGAAAGATGAGGTCTTTGGTGTGCCGGGAACTCTACGAAGAGATGAAATGGAAAGAGAATCTGCCGCCTTCGTAATCGGAATGCACTTGCGTGCACTTAGAGAAGAAGCAAATCTCACGCAAGAGCAGTTCGCGCAAAAGGTGAATAAGAAACGCAGTTACATTTCTCGAATTGAAAACGATGGGGGCAATATGACCTTGAAGACACTCTTGGAATTGTTTGAAGTTGGATTCGGAAAAAAAGTAACCATTGAAATCAAATAATCAATGGGTGCTCTTCCATTATTCATTGTGGGATTTGTCTTTGCAGTAGCAGCATTCATCACACTCAAATTTCCACCAAAAAAAATCAATAGCATCTACGGCTACCGCACGTCACGCAGCATGAAGAATCAGGAGAATTGGGATTTGGCTCAACGCTTTTCTTCTCAACTCATGTTGAAGCAAGGATTAATCATGCTACTGCTAGCTTTTATCCTTGCAGTATTGCCTGTTCCGATTGAAGTTGCTACACTCATTTCGCTCTTGTTGCTTTTGACGAGCGTTATTAACCTTTTCGTTCAAACTGAAAGAAGATTGAAATAAAAAAGGCCGACATTGCCGGCCTTTTTTTTCTCCATCACTTTCAACCTCACGAATTATTTCACATCAAATCTGTCCAAGTTCATCACCTTGTTCCAAGCGTTAGCAAAGTCCTTCACGAATTTTTCTTTAGCATCGTTACTTGCATAAACTTCGGCAACAGCGCGTAATTCTGAATTTGAACCGAAGAT
>JBJOON010000246.1:0-2696 GCA_046051235.1 Bacteroidota bacterium | reverse complement strand
TTCGGCGCTGAAGAATACCGCACACATTCGTTGAATAAAATGATGAAGCACGGCAAGAAAGCGTGCTCTGCTTTGCGCATGCGTCTGGCCGATTTGCTGAATGCAAATCAAGATGCAGTGGTGAAAGACGAACTTCGTTCATGCCTGATTAAAATGAGCGAAGTACAAATGCACCTTCCTGTTGAAATTGGAGATTACACAGATTTTTACAGCAGCATAGACCACGCAAGAAACGTGGGCATGATGTTCCGCGATCCAGCGAAAGCATTGCTTCCAAACTGGAAACACTTACCAGTGGGCTATCACGGAAGAGCTTCAAGTATTGTGGTTGACGGAACAGAAGTAACGCGTCCATGCGGACAAATCAATCCTTCAGACGAGACACTTCCAACCTACGGACCAACGAAACAGCTCGACTTCGAACTGGAAATGGCCTTCATTACATTTGACGGAAAGCCAATGGGAGAGCGCATTTCAACGCAAGAAGCCGACGATTATATTTTCGGATTAATGCTCTTCAACGATTGGAGTGCGCGCGATATCCAACGTTGGGAATATGTGCCGCTCGGCCCATTCTTAGCGAAGAACTTCGCTTCAACCGTTTCACCATGGATTGTCACCTTGGATGCGCTAGAGCCCTTTAGAACCATAGGCCCACTGCAAGATCCAGAGGTTCTTCCATACTTGCAATACAACGGAATTAAAAACATAGACATCAATCTTCAAGTTGAAATTGAAACAGAAACAGGCGTTAAACAAGTCGTTTCGAACAGCAATTTTAAACACATGTATTGGAACATGAATCAGCAATTAGCGCATCATTCAGTAGGCGGATGTAACATTCGTTGTGGCGATATGATGGCTAGCGGAACCATTAGCGGACCGAATGAAGGCTCTTTCGGAAGCATGCTCGAAATTGCGTGGAAAGGAACGAAGCCTGTTCAAATGCCCGATGGTTCAACACGTTCGTTCATTGCAGATGGAGACACCGTTACAATTACCGGTTACGCTGAACAAGATGGGGTGAAAGTGGGTTTTGGTAAATGCAGCGGCAAAGTGCTTCCCGCGCGTGACTAACTATGGAAGAAGAAAAAATTGAAATTCTCGGCGCACGGGAAAACAATCTTAAAAATATAGATCTCACCATTCCAAGAAATCAACTGGTTGTGATTACCGGTCTTTCTGGAAGTGGAAAATCTTCGCTAGCCTTCGATACGCTTTACGCCGAAGGTCAACGCAGGTACATGGAAACCTTTAACGCTTATGCCCGTCAGTTCTTGGGTGAAATGGAGCGTCCAGATGTCGACAAAGTAAACGGACTCTCTCCGGTTATTTCCATCGAACAAAAAACAGTTAGTCGCAATCCGCGTTCTACCGTGGGCACCATTACTGAAGTCTATGACTTCATGCGTTTGTTGTATGCGCGTGCATCCGATGCCTACAGCCCTTCAACAGGAAAGAAAATGGTGCGTTTCACCGAAGAGCAGCTCATTGAAAAAATATCCAAAGATTTTAAGGCGAAGAAGATTGCAATTCTTTCTCCGTTGGTCAAAGCCCGCAAAGGACACTACCGGGAACTCTTCGATTCGCTCATGAAGCAAGGCTATGTGCGTGTGCGAATAGACGGGAAGTTGAAGGAAATGACGAAAGACATGAAGCTCGATCGTTATAAGGTGCACGACATTGAATTGGTGGTCGATCGTTTTTCGGTGGAACCGAACAATCCGCGTTTGAAAGCCACAGTTCAAACCGCCCTTAAAATGGGAAAAGGCGATGTGATGGTTATGGAATTGGACAACGAGAAACTCTTCCATTTTTCGAAGAATCTCATGTGTCCAACTTCGGGAATTTCCTTTCCTGAACCTGAACCGAACCTCTTTTCCTTCAATAGCCCATACGGCGCATGCAGCTACTGCAGCGGTTTAGGTGAAGTTGCGGAAATTGATATTGAGAAAATTATTCCAGATAATTCGAAGAGTGTTAAGCAAGGAGGAATAACTCCGTTGGGTGAAAACAAAAACTCTTGGATCAACCAACAAGTTGCTGCCATCTTGAAAATGTATGGCGCCACAGTGAATACACCTTTGAAGGAAGTCGATGAAGACGCCATTCAGGTTATTCTTTACGGAACCGACGATAAGGTGGAAGTGGAAGGGTCGAACGGACAAACTTGGAACACCCGCTACGACGGACTCATTGCATTTATTGAAAGACATGCGGAAGAAGACGGGAGCCCTGCGGTTCGCAAGTGGTCCGAGTCTTTCATGAATAAAAAGGCTTGTCCTACTTGCAGCGGCGCACGTTTAAAAGACACTGCCAGTCATTTCAAAGTTGCAGGAAAGACCATTTCAGAACTAAGCGCATTGAACATTGAAAAGCTCAGCGCGTGGTTCGAAGGCATCGACTCAAGTTTCGACAGCAAACAAGAAATCATAGCTCGCGAACCGCTAAAGGAAATACGCACCCGTCTGAAGTTCTTGCTAAACGTAGGATTGGGCTATTTGAATTTAAATCGAAGTGCGAAGACATTGAGCGGAGGAGAAGCACAACGCATTCGATTGGCCACTCAAATCGGATCGCAGCTGGTTGGTGTGCTGTACATCTTGGATGAACCGAGCATTGGTCTTCATCAGCGCGATAACGAGAAATTAATTCGCTCGTTGAAAGACTTGCGCGACGGTGGAAACAGCGTCATT
>JBJOON010000245.1:0-2717 GCA_046051235.1 Bacteroidota bacterium | reverse complement strand
CAGACTTGATTTATTCATCTGAACACCTGGTTTTGACGAAATCGAATGCGATGTTGGTGTTGTTTTCTCTCCTAATGTTATTTGCGGCATTCAACATGTTAAAAGGACATACAACGGAACAAGAACAAGTGCAAGGGCCATTTCAATGGAATAATTATCCCTTGATGATTCAAGGAGCAATTGTTGGTATTCTTACTGGACTCGTCGGAGTTGGTGGTGGATTTCTGATCGTTCCAGCATTAGTCATGTACAGTAAGTTATCCATGAAAATCGCTATTGGTACGTCACTACTGATTATTTCAGTGAATTCGTTGGTTGGATTCACTGGAGATATTTGGACGCAAGGTTCAAAGATGGATTGGTCATTTTTAGGCTTGATTAGTGTTTTAGCGGTTGTCGGTATACTAATTGGAAGTAAACTCGCTAAAAAAATGGACACAAAGGTCCTAAGAAAAGCATTTGCTTGGTTTGTTTTCGTAATGGGCGTATTTATTTTGTTCAAAGAAATGTATTCAATCATTAAATCTTAAATATGCAATCAGAATTTTGGAACAAACGCTATAAAGAAGAAGTATTTGCATATGGAATCGAAGCAAATGATTTTTTAAAACAACAGACTTTTCCTTCGGGATCAAAGATTCTTTGTCTAGCGGAAGGTGAAGGCAGAAACGGTGTGTTTTTGGCTGAACAAGGTCACGATGTTACTTGTGTCGATTATTCTGAAGAAGGAGTACGTAAAATGACGCAATTGGCAGAAATGAAAGGCGTGGTCATTCATCCCATTTGTGCGGATTTGAATGAATTCGATTTTCAAGCGAATACTTGGGATGGAATCGTGATCATTTTTGGTCACCTTCCGACGTCATTGAGGGAAAAAGTTCACGGACAATTTTTCAAGTCCTTAAAACCGGGAGGAAAATTGGTTTTGGAGGCTTATCATAAGAGTCAGATGGATTATAAGACTGGCGGACCAATGACCGAAACTATGTTGTATTCCGATGAAGAATTACGTTCGGATTTTCACGAATTTGAGCACTTGAAAATCACACAGCTTGAACGCGAAGTGCATGAAGGTGAATTCCATTTTGGAAAAGCTGCCGTTATTCAAGTGATTGCTCAAAAGTAGGTGCATTGCTCTCTTCACTCTTTATCTTTCCTGCGGTGAACTCTTTGGATGAACTTTCTTAAGTTTGTGTTGTACTAGGCACTATGAGCAGATTTAACATTCGTTTCTTATTGATTCTCTCCTTTACTTGGATTCATACCTTCCATGCTCAAGAAAATTGCACCTTCAATACCTATAACAAAAAAGGAAGTAATTATGTCTTTTCGACCTATTACGAAGCGGATATGAAAACACCCTTGAATGGGAAATGCGAGTCCTTTATTGAGGGGAGATTATACGAACGACGCGAATTTAAAAACGGACACTTCATTTCTGAAGAAGCGAATTTTCAAGATGGAAAACCTCGTGTCATTTTAAAACGATATGAATCACGTGCTGACGGATTGATAGCGGAACTCAAAACGTATTGGGAAGGTGGTCAGCCAGCGATGTATACCAAGTACTATTTGGATGAATCCGGTCGACGTTGCATTCAACAAACGGATTATCACCTGAATGGAAAAAAACGCTTTGTACAGTCATTTGCGTTTGTTCGCTTGAGTGAAATCAATGAATACGAAATCAAAGACCATCCGCCACATACGGTCGATGACGAAGGATATACGTATCTCACTGTTCAATTTGGCGACGAGGAAAATTATTCCGCCGAGGGTGTCCTCATCAGCAGATTCCACCATAAATTAATTTTGAGTCAGTTCTCTCGAGATTCTTCAAAGGATGGTCCGTTTACAGAGTACCATGAAAATGGGAAAGTAAAAACGAAAGGATTCTATAAAGATGGAAATCCAGATGGACATTGGATTGGTTACAATTACTTGGGGATGAAAAATGTAGATTTGACCTACAAGGATAATATGCTGCAAGGATACTATCGCACGTGGCATGACAATGGTCAACTTCATACCGAGGATTTTTACGATGTGACTTCGAATCATCCATTTCAACCTTCCAAAAAAGTATGGAAGGAAGATGGGAAACTCTTGGTTTTATTAGAATTGGATAAAATGGGAGATGGGCGGATACAACAATGGAATGAACAAGGAATTTTGTTGTATGAAAACGATATTATAGGAAACGACTATAAAAAAGCCATCGAAAAAGAATGGTATGCGAATGGGAAATTAAAAAAGATCGAAAATCACTTGCCGAATGCAGATACCTCCTATGTTTCCTACTTTGCAAACGGACAACAAGAAAAGATACACTTTGTTGATCGCACAAATGGAGAAAAACCAACGAAAATACAACGAGAGTGGTATCATGATGGAACACTTGCTCTGGAAGTTTTCATGGATTCCACCGATTTCACTCATTTATCCACACTGCGAAACTTCTATGCAAATGGAAAAATGAAAACACAAAAGATTCAAAAAGACCGTGAACGAATAGAGGAGTGGTATGCTTCGAATGGCATCAAAGTGAGAAGTCGTCAGACAGTGGATGGAAAACTCGAAGGTCCATACAGGGAATTAGATAGTTTGGGCAACGTTCTTGTTGCGTACTCTTATTCAAACGGATTGAGAAATGGAACATGTCGTCACTATAACGCAAAACAAGAACTGATTTTCTCACAAGAGTACCTGAATGGTTG
>JBJOON010000244.1:0-2730 GCA_046051235.1 Bacteroidota bacterium | reverse complement strand
ATAAATGCAGAAATTATTGACTTCATTTTCGAAGGGAACTTGCCCCCGGTTAACAATGGGGTATGACGAAAATATGACTAAACCAAATCTTCCTCCATTTGAAAGAATATGCGTAGCTCGCTCATGAATTTCATATCCAGGCAGAATCTCATTCCGCGTTTGTTCTGATAAAAAATCACCTCCATTGGTATTCCAATAGCACTCTTGCAAGCAAAGAATAGTGGGACTTACATTGCGAATCTCATTCAATATAGCATCTCGATTCTTTGTATTATTTTCTGCATCGTAATAACCCATTAAATGTGTATTGTGGGTCATTACGACCATACCTAACTCTTTGTTCGGATTATCCAATCCATTTTTGAAATTAAAAAACGAAAGAAGATCAGGAAGCGAAAACAAAAAACACAGTCCAAAAGCGATGAGCCACTTCCACTCTTTTCGAAAAGCCATTACAACTGCAGCAAAAAGAAAAACAATCAGCAGCGGCAAAAAAAACAATCCCAGCACACTGAAGAACATAAACACACTGGGGGTGAAATGAGAAGATAAATAGGACAGCAAATAAGAGGAGATAACCAACAGACTGAGCAAACGAAAAATAAATCGCACGAATTTGCCCCAATGACTCAACTTCTTAATCTCTTTCGCAGGCGATTCCATCACTTCTCTTTTTGCTGTTCTAAAAAGAATTTCTCCTTCGCTGAAAGGCTCTCAAATCCAGAACGTGAGATCTTATCTAAAATTGAGTTTAGGTAATCTTCTTTCAATTTTCTCTCTGCATTAAACTCATCGTCTGTTTGAAATCTAGGATTGCTCCGCTTCACCGTAAGTTTCGGAGAGGGTTTAAACCAAGAGAATATTTTTTCAATCCAATTCATTTGTACGACTTCAAATTTATCGAGAATCATCCAAAGCAATCCTCCAATCGCCCCACCTAAATGCGCGAACAGAGATAAGTTCTGAACTTCGTAATTCAAGACATCTATGACTTCCAAAAGTAAAAACACCGCGCAACCCAACCAAAAAGACACTCCTCTTTTTTCAATGTTTCCAACATCGAAAAACAACCAGCCTACCCAAAGCGATGTTATACCCGCAGAAGCGCCAATCAAAGACACCTCGTCTTCAATACACAATAGAAACAGCAATCCGCCAACTACTCCGGCAATCCAATACTTTATAGCCTTCAACCCGAAATAGCGATCCTTCGACCAATAAATTAAAAGCATTAAAAGGGCGTAATTCCAAATGAAGTGACTTACTTCCGCATGAAAGAAACTGTAGGTTAACCACGACCAAATCCAAGTGTAATTTTCACTTTTTGTTGAGAACCCTACAAACGAATCAAAAGTCGCGATGTAAGCAGAACCCGAATAATTAACAGAAAGTAACACGACAATCAATCGAATAACAAATCCAAATGCCATCAAGGCACTTATGAATTTCAATCCTATTGGCGCATTGCGAAAACGATTTACCATGCATTCCCCTTTTTCTGCCAATACTTAAGCAGAAGGTATCCGAAAAGCATTCCCCCCAAATGGGCGTAATGGGCAACGTTGTCTCCTGTTGTTTGACGCATAGCCAAAAAGAATTCAATAGCCCCGTAGATCATTACGAAATACTTCGCCTTAAGCGGAATAGGCGGAAACAACAACATCAATTCTGTGTTCGGGAACAACATTCCAAATCCCAACAACACACCGAACACCGCGCCAGATGCGCCTACTACTCCTGTATTTATGGCAGAATACAAATCAACCATTTGAACTTTATACGCTTTACCTTCTTCCAATCCGGTGATCATGACTTGATAAATCTCTTTATCACTTAACACCGACATCATCTTCTGAATTTCTAAATAACTAACACCCATGTGCAAGAAGAAAGCACCAATACCGCAAGTCATGTAGTAAATCACAAAACGCTTTGTGCCCCAATAATTCTCCAATGCCGTTCCAAACAAATACAAGGCGTACATATTGAAAAATATGTGAGTGAAGTCATACTGCGAATGCATGAACATGTGCGTCACAATTTGCCACGGTCTGAAATTCGGACTAGCAAAATAATATCCTGTTAAGGCGTCGTTCAAACCAGGAACAACAAAACAAGCCAAGTAAATAAGAACATTAATAATTATAATGTTCTTTACCGCAGGTGTAAGATTCATTCTCATAGCACTTTATTTACCTAATAGATCTTCTAAATGATCGATACCAAAGGTTAAGGCAATGGCCTTTCCATCTGGAGCGAAATTTTTATTTTCACATGCGTTCCATCGAACAAGCAAATCCAACATCTCAGGAACCGTTAACATTTGTCCTTTTTTCACAGACAATCTGCGCGTATAATCCTTCAACAAATTCATTCTTAGATCAGGACCTTCAAAACCCAAACGCAAACTTTCCAATACCAATTCAATAAAATTCAAAGCGCCTTGCTCATCTAAATTAGACGGAGCCGCAATTATCTCAGGTTCTTCTTCCAAATTCAATTCAAAACCAAACGAAGCCAATAAAACGTCGTGAAGTTGAAGAAGCGATATGTCCTTTGGTTGGACATGCAATGGAATGGGGAATAACAACTGCTGAGCTACAAATGAATGACTGTTCTGATTCGAATGCTCTTCAAACAAAATCTGCCAATGCAACCGTGTTTGATGAAACATCTTCAACTCTGAATTTATTTCACAACCAATAATAACTCGTCCAATCTGAAAAGGCG
>JBJOON010000243.1:0-2744 GCA_046051235.1 Bacteroidota bacterium | reverse complement strand
AAGTGCTTCATGCAAGCCGCAACGTGAAACTCGTCTACCCAAGGGCTGTCACCTTGATAACCACGAACAAGCGCGCTTCCAAATACACTGCACACATATGGATCTTCGCCAAACGTTTCGAAAAAACGCGACCAATTCTTATTTCTTCCTACATCCAATACCGGAGAGAAATTCCAAGGAATGCCCGCAGCGCGCGTCTCATAGGCAGTAATTCTTCCACCCTCTTGTGTTAAACTCGGATTGAAGGTTGCAGCCTGCGCCAACTGTTGTGGAAATAACGTCGATCCTGTTACGTAATTCGCTCCGTGAATGGCATCTATTCCATAAAGAATTGGAATCTTCAAATTTGTTTCTGTGGTTGCTACTTTCTGAATGCCACCAATGATTTCATGCCACTGCTCGCGCGGATAGGCATGTCCACCACAATTCAAAATTGAACCCACGTGGTAATCAACCAATGCCGTGTGAAGCTTTGCTGCATCCAAATGATGCGGTTCCACCAGCTTGTACACTTCCCCTTCGCAAACGACATCTAAATTCAATTGTGTCATTTGTCCTACCTTTTCCTCAATGGACATTTTGGAAATGTAGTACTCGTACATCCCAATAAGCTTTTTGTCTTTTGTAGCAGCCTTCTGTGAAGTACAAGAAACATTCACTGCTAAAAAAGCAAGAATGAAAAACGATTGAAAAATATTTTTTGAATTCATCATTATTCTAACGTGATGATTGGAAGTTCTACTTTAAGCTTACCCCACAAGGAAGGATTCAAGTTGAAATTTTCATTGTTCACTGAATTCCAACGTTTCTGAAAGTCTCTTGTATCCTGACTTGTAGACTGGTCAATTGCAAAATCAATGTTGTAGGTTGAATTGTTTTTCCAAGGTGCAACACCCAATTCGCTCCAAGGAATAACACATTCGAAAACATATTTATTTTGAAGCGGCTTCACAAAAATTTGTGCTTTGATATTCTTCTCACGCGACCAATCGTACACGTCGAAATTCCCACCCATCTTAATTCCAATGTGACGGTCGCCTTCGTAAAACATCATGCGCTTATCGCTAATTCCGGTTTCTGAAGAGAAGGCAATTTCAATCGCATCGCCGTTCCAAATGTCTCTTCCGTTTTGCATGTTTCTACACGGAGAAACATCTTCAATTTCACCACCGATGTACAATTCTTTTTCGTTCCAATTTAAGTAGATCACTGAGCCGTCCATGTTCGCTTGCGCTACATACTGGCCACCTTCAATGAATCCGTCGTTCACCCATCCGTAAGACTTCGTCACAACAAGTGTGTTCGGTTCCTTCGGTTTGAAAGGAATAATCTTGAACTCATCAACGAACACCGTTCCATTCGATTCGAATTGAATTAGCATTTGCTTCACAGTTCCGCCATCTAAATTCCATCCTTCAAATTGAAAATCTACTAAGGGAATTGTAACTGTTCTCCAAGAAGTATCCACTATTCCCCCTTCCACATAACCGCTTGTAACGCCTACCCACGCTTGTGTTCCGGCATAATCTTCCAACGCCATTGCCCAAGGCAATCCTTTCATAGATCCCTCTTGCGTTTTTACTTTGAATGAAATGGCTGCACTGTTTTCAACAGAAGCTAAATCCTTTCCACTCCAATTCGCCCAACCAATTCCAAGACCTAACCAAGGACATCCTCCTGCTTGCTTGTTCCATGTAAATTTCATGGCACCTGTTCCAGAGTATACTTCTTTACGCTCTGAAGTAACAGTAAGACAACTCGGACTTGGCGTGAACCAAATCTCCGAAGTGATGTCGTCGTTGAAAATTTCAGTCAACTGAAATCCGTTAACATCCTTCGTTTCTTCCACTATCACTTCATTTTCATAAAGCGCCAGTTCCTTAACGGTAACGCAACTCGTGAATAAAAGAAGTACAGACCAAAATGCGTATTTCATATTGAGAAATTAAGGCTCTAGAGCAGATCCTTCAGTGAATATCATGTAATCTAACCACGTCTTCGAATAACCTGAAGTTGGATTCGCTAAGAACAACACAGACACTTCAATCACCTTATTCGGCTCATGCAATCCGTTTCCAATTGGTCCAGATGCAGCACCATTCACCAACGTTGGAATGTTGTCGTAACGTTGAGAAATTTTCGCCCATCCTGTTGCTGTTAAACTAACCTGAATAGAATACATGTCTTCTGATCCTGCAGAGTACATGCCGTCTTCGTTATCGTCTTCTTTAATTTGGAACAACACCAATCCGTTGTCAATGCCTGCTGGCTTATACAACATTGTGTTGAAATACAAATTGGAAGGATTGCTTGTTAGCGGATAGTAAGTTGATCCGTACGCGCTTCCTGGCATGTTTACCAAGCCAATCAACCAATCCCAAGAAACAGCACCCGCCATTTCGTAATAACGTCCACCTTGCGCGGCGTTGTTATTCGTCTGAACCGCGAAACTCATGTTCGCGCCGCTTTGAACGTAAGTGTTCCATCCGCTGTTCCAACCGTTTTCAAAATCCGCCGCAACAAAACCTTGATAAAGTTTCGATCCAACTACCGTTAGCGTATCATGCAAAGTATCCGCAACATTCTCTATTGAAAGTTGAACAGCGCAATCTTCAGCACGAAACATTGGAAGATCTGTCGTAGTTCCTGTCCATGTTGCGTTCGATGCATCAATAACATTTGAGAACCCTTCGAAACGCTTGATAGCGCCCGACTGCAGACCTTTAACCTCTAACGTCCAGTTT
>JBJOON010000242.1:0-2745 GCA_046051235.1 Bacteroidota bacterium | reverse complement strand
TGTAACTGAGCTTCCTTCTTTTTTCGAAGTGGGTATTCAGGCCTACAAAGATTTAGAAAACACTGGCAAGCATTTGCTTCGCGCTATTGCCTTGCATCTTGGTCTGGAAGAAAATTGGTTCGATGCTCACATTCACAACGGGAACAGTATCCTTCGTCCCATTCACTATCCGCCTATAACTTCAGAACCGAAAAATGCTGTGCGCGCCGGTCAACACGAAGACATTAATTTAATTACGCTTCTCATTGGCGCAAGCGCTGAAGGATTGGAAGTATTGAATAAGCAAAATGAATGGGTGGCTGTTACGGCATTGCCCGATCACATAGTCGTGAACGTTGGCGATATGCTTGAACGTTTAACCAACAACAAATTGAAAAGCACCACCCATAGAGTAGTAAACCCTCCGCGCGAAAAATGGAGCACGCCACGATTCAGCATTCCGTTCTTCCTTCATCCAAGAATGGAAATGAAACTCGACTGCTTGCCTTCGTGTGTGCCTGCTGGAGAAGAGCCTGCCTTTGCTCCCATTGTTGCAATTGATTTTTTAAATGAGCGCCTTGCTGAAATTGGATTGATCAAATAATGAAGGTTCGCATCAAACAAAACGCGCTTCGCTTTCGCATCACTGAAAAGGAAGCGGAACAGTTGAAGAAGAGCAAATCGGTCGAAGTCAGCTGCATTATCTTTCACGGTGTTGAACTTGTCTTCCGCATTTTCCCTTCGAAAGATCAATTGAGTGAAATGATCTGGAATGCGCCTGAAGTGGAATTGCACATTCCCGATTACGAGATGCAAGCGTTCCTCTCTTCAAATAAAGAGTCGTGGCACAAAGAATTCACCATCGACGGAAAACTCCTGTTATTATCGGTTGAAAAAGATTTGGCTTACTTTCGAAACGGATTTCAAGCTTAATTTTTTTTCATGTTGAACGATTCCTTCGGAAGAACCCTAACGTATGCGCGCCTTGCTGTTACAGACAAATGCAACCTGCGTTGCACATATTGCATGCCCGAAGAAGGATTGAAGTGGCTGAAGAACGCTCAACTGCTATCTACTTCCGAATGGAAAAAAATGTTGGAAGTACTTGCCGCAAGCGGAATAACGAAGATTCGTTTTACGGGTGGTGAACCTACTTCGCGCGGTGACTTCTTCGAAATTGCAAAACACGCTTTTGAAATGAAGGCCTATCATTCCATAGGCATTACCACGAACGGAACCTTCAACGAGAAAAATTCAGAACAGTTTTTTCAGTTCCCTTGGAACGCTGTTAACTTGAGCATTGATTCGTTAAATGCCGAGCGTTTTCATTCCATGACGAAACGCAACGAAGTGCACAAAGTGCAACAAACCTTGGAGCTGCTCCTTCAACACAAAATAAAAACTAGCATTAACGCGGTTATTCTTGAGCACCACAACGAAGAAGACATATTCGAACTTGCACAGCTAACGAAAGACAAAGATGTTCGTGTTCGCTTCATTGAAGAGATGCCTTTCAACGGAAAAGAATATCACCACGCGGTGAAATGGAATTGGAAGAAGTTAGAACAAGAACTCACATCACACTTTCCCACTTTAACTCCTGTTCCTTTCGAAGCGGGAGCAACAGCGCAGAATTACACCATTGAAGGACACCAAGGTCAAGTTGGAATTATTGCAGCATACAGCAGAACTTTCTGCGGGACATGTAATCGCATTCGTATTACTCCGGAAGGATTTGTAAAATCTTGTTTGTATGCTCCACCTTCACTCCTGCTTCGCACGTTACTTCGCGAAGGAAAAACAAATGAAGAAATTCAACATGCGTTAGAAGCCGCGTGTTTAACCAAGCCAAAAGATGGATTCGCTGCAGAAGAAATGCAGGTTACGAAAAACTTTCAGAGTATGGCCTCGGTTGGAGGTTAGAATTTGTAAAACGAAAGAACATCGTTTTCTTTCACTTCCGTATTCGGAAGAACTTCAATAAATCCGTTTGCACCCAACGCACCCATATAATCACCGGATCCATTCTGACGCACAATCGTTGCGATTCTATTTCCCTCGTTATTGGTTGAAAGGAATGCGGGAACATACACCGTTAAATCAGATGCATTCTTGTATGTTGAAATGCACCGCACATTTTCTAAAGACTCATTTCTTAAATGCGGAAGCAAGTAGCGCGTTGCGCAGTGCAGCACTGAAATAGGATTGCCTGGAAAGGCAAACACCATAACGCTGTTTTTACTTCCGAAGAAGAACGGCTTACCCGGACGTTGCTTCACGCCGTGAAAATGTTTTTGAACACCGTTCTCTTCTAACGCCTTCGCTACAAAATCATATTTCCCTTTCGACACACCTCCAGAAAAACAAACGATGTCGAAATTTTCTAATTCATGTTGAATGAAATGCGTCGTCTCTTGTTCATCGTCAGACAATCTGAAGACACTCACGCGACTGCAATGCGCAGACAATAAAGCTTGTAGCATTTCTAAATTGCTTGAACGGATTTCGTAATCGGCGGGCGTTTCATGAACTTCTACCAATTCGTTTCCTGTAGAGATTATGGCAATTGAAAACTGCTTGAAGACTTTCACCTTGGCCTTTCCAACCGAAGCCAGCGCCGCTATTTCAAGCGAACCAATAACGGTTCCCGCTGCTAATATTTCATCGCCTTCTTTCTGATCAAATCCTTTGGCATGTATATTCTGAAAAAGTTTGGGTTCTTCAATTTCAAATTGAACGATATCATTCGATCGAATTGATTTTTCA
>JBJOON010000241.1:0-2787 GCA_046051235.1 Bacteroidota bacterium | reverse complement strand
AACTTCGCGACATCTAGAATAATCTATACTTGTTCAGATGAAAAAATTATACAACACAGAAGACAAGCGCATCCTGCGCGAACGCATGCTCGCCGATACTACTCCGCGAACAACAGTTTCATTTTATAAATACCATCAGATTGAAGATCCGCAAGGCTTTCGCGACGGGCTTTTCGCACGTTGGAACGACCTTGGAGTTCTCGGCAGAACCTACATCGCATCTGAAGGAATTAACGCTCAGATTTCTGTTCCCACAGAAAATTTCGAACAGTTTGTCAAAGACCTTTTTTCGATTGATTTTCTGAATGGCATTCGTCTCAACACCGCAGTAGACGAAGGAAAATCGTTCTACGCCCTAAAGGTAAAGCTTCGAAATAAAATAGTTGCAGACGGAATTGAAGATCCCAATTTCGATCCGTCGAACACCGGCAAATACTTGACTGCAGACGAATGGAATCAACAACTCTCGGATCCAAATACTGTAGTTGTAGACATGCGTAACCACTACGAAAGCGAGGTGGGCCATTTCGAAGGGGCTATTTGTCCCGACGTAGACACCTTCCGCGAAGAGCTTCAGGTGGTAGAAGATATTCTTCAAAACGACAAAGACAAAAAGGTGCTCATGTATTGCACTGGTGGCATTCGTTGTGAAAAAGCTTCGGCTTACATGAAACACAAAGGATTTGAAAACGTCTATCACCTCGAAGGTGGTATCATTAAATACGCTCGCGACGCGAAAGCAAACGACCTTGACATCAAGTTTAAAGGCGTGAATTTCGTATTCGATGAAAGACTTGCAGAGCGCATCTCCGATGAGGTTATTGCAACGTGTCATCAGTGCAGTGAACCGTTCGACCACCACACCAATTGCATGAACTTAGGATGTCACATCTTGTTCATTCAATGCGATAAATGCAAAGAGAAATACGAAAATTGTTGCTCGGAGGAATGTCAAAGTATCACGCATTTAAGCGAAGAAGAGCAAAAAGAACTGCGTAAGAAAACGCCTGTAGTCCGCAATGTATATAAGAAAGGGCGCATGCCGAAACTAACGAAATAATCATTTCTTGCACACGTGCTCAAAAATGTTATATTCGCGTAACGGAAAAAACCCTTAAG
Source organism: Bacteroidota bacterium (assembly GCA_046051235.1). Classification (GTDB taxonomy): domain Bacteria; phylum Bacteroidota; class Bacteroidia; order Flavobacteriales_D; family Sanyastnellaceae; genus CAIZGX01. The sequence continues at coordinate 1,668 of JBJOON010000241.1, read as the reverse complement.
CGTTAATACTATGTACTGGACTTTAGAATTGGCCTCATATCTCGAAGACGCACCTTGGCCTGCAACAAAAGAAGAATTAATCGATTACGCAATGCGTGCTGGAGCACCGTTGGAAGTCGTTGAAAATCTTCAGCAATTAGAAGACGAAGAAGAAGTATTCGAGAGCATCGAGGACATTTGGCCAGACTACCCAACGAAAGAAGATTTCTTCTTCAACGAAGACGAATATTAATTTCTCTTTCGTAGTCTTTTTCCATGCCAACAGCTGAGGAACTTAAACAACTGAGGTACGACCTTGCGTACTTGCGCATGGCCAAAGAATGGGCTAAACTTTCGCATTGCACCCGCAAACAAGTGGGTGCACTTCTTGTGAAAAATGGCGTTATTATTTCCGACGGCTACAACGGAACACCGAGCGGATTTCCAAATACATGTGAAAACGAAATTGGAGAAACGCATTGGTACGTCTTGCACGCAGAGGCAAATGCCATTTTAAAAGTTGCGAAATCTACCAATAACGCGCATGGCTCAACTCTCTACATTACGCTAAGCCCTTGTAAAGACTGCTGTAAACTTATTCTTCAGTCGGGCATTACGCGCATGGTTTATCTCGACGCTTACAAAGACACAACCGCAATAGACTTCCTAAAAAATTCAGGAATTGAAGTTGTTCAACGAGAACTTCCAGAATAACGCTATCTTTTCAATTTCGAATCACAACCATGTCTGAAGAAATACAAAACGAAAAATCGGGGAAGTCCCCTTTACAACCCCTGTATTACGCGTTTGTTTTAATCGCGGGAATTCTCATTGGAACCGTCCTTGCCGATAAAAACTTACTTACCATTAAAACAGGTAAAGAAGACAACCCGAATAAGCTTGTTAGCCTCATTGATTTTATTGAAGACAACTACGTAGATAGCGTAGATAAAAAGAAGATTATCGACGATGCGATTGCATCGATTCTTAAAAATTTAGATCCACACAGCTACTACCTAAATCCTGAAGAATACGCCAAGGCAAAAGAAGAAATGTCTGGTTCTTATGAAGGTGTTGGTGTAGAATTTTTGATTCTTCGTGATTCACTCATGGTGAATCGAGTTGTCCCGTTCGGCCCTAGTTTCCGCGCAGGAATTCAGTCTGGAGATCGCATTGTTCAAGTAGATGGAAAAGATATCTCGGGAAAATCCTTGAACAACGAAGGTGTTATGAAGATGTTGAAGGGTGAGGCGGGAAGCAATGTAAACATTAGCGTGCTGCGCAAAAAAGAGTATTTGAATTTCAATGTTGAAAGAGGTTCACTTCCTCTTCCAAGCGTGCCTTCTTATTACAAAGTTGAAGAGGGACTAGGTTACATTAAAATCGATCGCTTCGCGAAAACTACCTACGACGAGTTCTTAGCTGCGGGAAACTCACTTCGAAACCAAGGATGCACCAAATTCATTCTAGACCTTCGTGGAAACGGTGGTGGACTGCTCGAACAAGCCACAAGCATTGCTGAAGAGTTCCTAGAAAAAGACCGATTAATGGTTTACACCTCAGGAACACACGCAGGAAGAAACGACTACAACACACAAAAGCGTGGAGTATTCGCAGATGTTCAAGTTACAGTGCTCATAGACGAATACAGCGCTTCTGCAAGTGAAATTGTTGCGGGTGCGTTGCAAG
>JBJOON010000240.1:0-2793 GCA_046051235.1 Bacteroidota bacterium | reverse complement strand
ATAGACAACTCAGCGATATACATTGTAACAGGACCTGTTCTAACAACAGGGCTTCCAACCATCGGAAGCAATCGTGTTTCCATTCCGAGTTATTATTACAAAGTCATTTTAGATTACACACAACCCGAAATCCATGCCATCGGATTCATTCTTCCAAACGCATCTTCCAGCGCTTCGCTCAACACTTTCGCTGTTAGCATTGACGAAGTAGAGAGCAAAACAGGCATTGACTTCTTCCCCGCCCTTCCTGATGATCAAGAGACTAAACTTGAAAAGGAGGTTTGTCAGACGTGTTGGCATTGGCAAGCTTCTAAAACGAATAATAGTTCTGGATCTAATCAAAAATCAGGAACTTCCGTTCAATGTTCAGGGACAACAAAGGCCGGAGAGAGATGCAAACGCATGACGTTAAGCGAAAACGGAAGATGCTACCAACATGGCGGGAATTAACACCGCTTTTCTTTCATAAACAAAATCTATAATTTAATAAAAACTATTGATAATCTGTATCATAGGTTAGCATCTACATTTGACACGTCAATCTAGAAATAACTTAAACAGTTTTCAATGAAAAAAATCCTAGTAATTACAAGCCTCGTTGCTTCGGTAAGTGCTTCTGCTCAGCCGCATGAAGCCATGCAGGGACAATGTCCATTTCACCCTTCAGCCTCTCCTCAAAAAACAGAGGTGATTGGCAGCGGACAAAACAACAGAGATTGGTGGCCTAATGCCTTAAACCTGGAGGTTCTTCGTCAGAACTCAAGTCTTTCTAATCCAATGGATGCTCAATTCTCTTACGAGAAAGCATTCACCACTTTGGATTATTTCGCGTTGAAAAAAGACATTAATGCTCTACTTACAAACAGTCAAGATTGGTGGCCAGCAGACTTTGGCAATTACGGACCTTTCTTTGTCCGCATGGCATGGCACAGCGCAGGAACATACCGCACAGGCGACGGACGTGGAGGTACACGCTCTGGAATGGAACGTTTCGCTCCACAAAACAGTTGGCCCGATAACGCTAACTTGGACAAAGCACGAAGACTTCTTTGGCCTATTAAACAGAAATACGGCAATCAAATCTCTTGGGCCGATTTAATGATCTTAGCGGGTAATGTCGCTCTAGAAAACATGGGCTTTAAGACATTCGGATTTGGAGGTGGACGCGTTGACGTGTGGGAACCGGAACAATACGTTTATTGGGGACCAGAAACCAAATGGCTCGACGACAAACGTTATACTGAAGGAAGACAACTTGAAAAGCCATTAGCGGCTGTTCAAATGGGACTCATCTATGTGAATCCTGAAGGACCTAACGGAAACCCCGACCCGCTTGCTTCTGCGAAAGACATTCGCGAAACATTTGGTCGTATGGGAATGAATGACGAAGAAACCGTTGCACTTATTGCAGGTGGACACACCTTCGGAAAGACGCACGGTGCTGGAAGCGCAACACATGTTGGTGAAGCACCTGAAGGCGCTGGTATTGAAGAGCAAGGATTGGGTTGGAAAAGCGATTTCAATTCAGGAACAGGGAAAGATGCGATTACATCTGGACTTGAAGTGATTTGGAATTCAACACCAACGCAATGGAGCAACAGATACTTCACTACTCTCTTCAACAATGAATGGGAATTGACGACTAGCCCTGCTGGAGCAAAGCAATGGACTCCGAAAAACGGTGTTGCCAATGTTCCAGATGCTTTCGATCCCAACAAGAAACACATGGCAGGAATGCTAACCACTGATATCGCATTGCGCGTTGACCCAGCATATGAGAAAATCTCTAGAAGGTTCTTAGAACACCCTGAAGAGTTCGCAGATGCATTCGCTCGTGCTTGGTTCAAGCTTACGCATCGCGACATGGGACCAAAAAGTACTTACCTAGGTCCGGAGATTCCAAAGGAGAATTTGATTTGGCAAGATCCTATTCCTGCATTGAATCATCCTACCATCAACAATGCTGATATTGCTGTTTTAAAAACACAATTGCTTTCTTCTGGAATTTCTATCAGCGAAATGGTCAGCACTGCATGGGCATCTGCTTCGACTTATAGAAATTCAGACCGTCGCGGAGGAGCCAACGGAGCGCGCATTCGCCTTGCTCCACAGAAAGATTGGGAAGTAAACAATCCTAAGCAATTGGCGAAAGTTCTTGCTGCTTACGAAAAGATTCAGAAGGAATTCAACAACAAAACCAAAGATGGTAAGAAGGTTTCAATGGCCGACTTAATTGTTCTTGCGGGAAACATTGCGATTGAAGAGGCTGCGAAAAACGCAGGTGTAACTGTCACCATTCCTTTCACCGCAGGAAGAATGGATGCAACGCAAGAGCAAACAGATGCTTCATCGTTTGCAGTGCTTGAACCAATGGCCGATGGATTCAGAAACTACTTGAAAACGAAGTATACTGTTCCGACAGAAGCGTTGATGGTTGACAAAGCGCAATTGCTCACGCTTTCAGCACCGGAGATGACTGTGCTTGTTGGAGGTATGCGTTCATTGCATGCGAACTTCGACAACTCGAACAACGGGATTTTCGTTTCAAAGAAAGACCAATTGTCGAATGACTTCTTCGTTCAATTGTTAGACATGAATGTAATCTGGACCGCTGTGAATGCAGATGATGAATTGTTTGAAGGAAGAGATCGCAAGACTGGAGATGTTAAGTACACCGCAACTCGCGCAGACTTAATCTTCGGTTCAAATTCAGAATTACGCGCTGTTGCCGAAGTTTATGCAAGTAACGATGCTAAAGAAAAATTCGTGAAGGACTTTGCTAACGCTTGGAAC
>JBJOON010000239.1:0-4971 GCA_046051235.1 Bacteroidota bacterium | reverse complement strand
GTTCAATTCCCGAATGCTGAAGGAAGTGTTGAAGACTATTCATTGTTCTGTGAAGGTGCGCATGCAAACGATGTTTACGTTTCTGTAGCATCTGATTTAATGGCATTGGCAACTTTAACACCTCCGGGTGAGTGGGGTGCTGATTTGTGCTTCGGTAACTCACAAAGATTCGGTGTTCCAATGGGATTCGGCGGACCACACGCTGCTTTCTTCGCAACGAAAGAAGACTTCAAGCGTAATATGCCAGGACGTATCATTGGTGTATCGAAAGATCGTCACGGTAATACCGCTTATCGCATGGCGCTTCAAACACGCGAACAACACATTCGTCGTGAAAAAGCAACTTCAAACATATGTACTGCTCAGGCCTTGTTAGCTGTAATGGCTTCTATGTATGGCGTATACCACGGACCGAAAGGCGTGAAGAGCATTGCAACGCGCATTCACACGTATACGCATTCGTTGCGCAACGCCTTGGTGAGCGCGGGAATGAATGTAGTGAACACTTCGTTCTACGACACATTAACAATTTCTACAACAGACGCGAGTATTCAAGAGCGTGCAGCTTCACACAACGTGAACCTGTATTTTCACGCGGGTGGCGTAAGCCTTTCATTGAATGAAGGAACGAAGCCGGCTGATTTGAACGAACTTTTCTTCATTCTAACTGGAAAAGAAGGATCGGTTAGTTTAACTACCGAATGTTCATTCGGTTCAATGGAGAGAACTTCTTCTTATATGACACATCCTCATTTCAACTCTCATCACAGTGAAACTGAGATGTTGCGTTACATGAAGAAGCTAGAGAACAAAGATTTGTCATTGGCACACGCTACCATGAAATTGAATGCTACGAGCGAGATGATTCCATTGTCTTGGCCGGAGTTCAATAGCATTCATCCTTTCGCGCCAGCGAATCAAACCGCAGGTTATCAAAAGATGTTGGTAGAACTTGAGAAAGATTTGTGCGAGTGTACTGGTTTCGCTGGAGTATCTCTTCAACCGAACTCAGGTGCACAAGGTGAGTTAGCAGGATTGCTTGTTATTATGGCTTACCACAGAAGTCGCGGTGATCATCACCGTAACATTTGTATCATCCCATCTTCTGCACACGGAACAAATCCGGCGTCTGCAGTAATGGCTGGATTGACAGTTGTAGTAACGAAGTGTGACGAAAACGGAAACGTGGACGTTGCTGATCTTCGCGAGAAGGCTGAGCTTCACAAAGACAACCTTGCTGCATTAATGGTGACTTATCCTTCAACACACGGGGTATTCGAAGAAGCCATTAACGAGATTACAGATATTATTCACGCCAACGGTGGACAAGTGTACATGGACGGTGCGAACATGAACGCTCAGGTTGGTCTTACCAATCCGGGTAACATTGGCGCAGACGTTTGTCACTTGAACTTACACAAGACTTTCGCTATTCCTCACGGAGGTGGTGGTCCAGGCATGGGCCCAATTGGTGTTGCCGCACACTTGAAGCCTTTCCTTCCTTCAAACGTATTTGTGAAAACGGGCGGAGAAAACGGAATTAACGGTGTTAGCGCCGCACCATTCGGAAGCGCATTGATCCTATTGATTTCTTATGGATACATTAAGATGTTAGGATTCGACGGATTGGCAGATGCAACGAAAATTGCAATCTTCAACGCGAACTATATGAAAGCGCGTTTGAAAGGTCATTACGATGTTCTTTATACCGGAACGAACGGACATGTTGCACACGAGATGATTTTGGATTGTCGTTCATTTAAATCTTTCGGGGTTGAAGTGGAAGACATTGCGAAGCGTTTAATGGACTACGGATTCCACGCGCCAACAGTATCTTTCCCAGTTGCAGGAACATTAATGGTTGAACCAACCGAAAGTGAGCCATTGGTTGAAATGGATCGTTTCTGCGATGCAATGATTCAAATTAAAAAAGAGATTTTAGATATTGAAAGCGGTGCAGCCGACAAGCAAGATAACTTGTTGAAAATGGCTCCACACACAGCGCAGGAATTAACTGCAGACGAATGGAACCATTCTTATTCTCGCAGTGCTGCTGCTTATCCAATGCCTGGTCTTCGTGAAAATAAATTCTGGACCAGTGTGGGTCGTGTAGACAACGCATACGGAGATAGAAACTTGGTTTGTACTTGTCCGCCAATGGACTCACTTCGGTGGGGCTTTTTGTTATCTTTACTTCAACATAAATTTCAAACTATGAAAAAAACAATTTTACTTATTTCAATTGTACTTGTCTCTTTCGCTGCTAGCGCGCAATTGGCCATTAAGTACACTCCCCTTGTATTTTTAAGAAACATGAAGTACACCGTTCATGCAGAATACATGATTCCTAATTCTCCGCGCATTTCAGTAGCCTTGGGATTCAGTCAAAACCTTTTCCCAAAATCATCTGGATTGGAAAATTATGCGGGAGGAACTTATTTCGAACAAAATTTGGATAACAGCAACGCCGGATTTTCAATAGATCCAGAAGTACGCATGTACACGAGAAAGAATATGGAAGGCTTTTATTTTGGATTGTACAGCTCTCAGCGTTTTTCAAGTTCACAATTAGACGAATACACTGACTATCTGATGAATCCTGCAGATTCAACTTATTACTATGCCAATCCAACAGGTGGCGTTCAAGATTTGAATACACGTGTTTCCATTTACGGCGCGCAAATCGGGTATCAGAAATTCTTAGGCGCTGATGACCGTTTCATCTTCGATTTTTACGCAGGTGGCGGAACTAAACTTACTTCAAGAAAATACTCCGATGGAAATTCTATGCTCGTTGGTGGTTTCACCAACTCTGTGAAGAGCGGTATTGCGCTTCGCTTGAATTTTTCAATTGGATTTTTATTGTCGAAAGGGGACGAATCTAGATCGCCTCAATAAGCAATTCCAAAGGCTTCCACGACAAATCGAATGTGGTAGCAATGTCTTCATTGGTAAGGGTTCCGTGATAGAGATACACTCCGTTGCGGAACCCTTTCTGATTTCGAATCAGATTCACGATTCCACCTTCGTCGCCTAAATCTAAAATAACAGGAGCGAAAATATTTGAGAGTGCATACGAAGCCGTTCTTGAAACGCGCGCAGCAATATTCGGAACACAATAATGAATTACACCGTGCTTGCGGAAAGTAGGGTTCTCGTGGTTCGTTACTTCAGACGTTTCAAAACATCCGCCGCGATCGATACTCACATCTACAATCACACTTCCTTGTTTCATTCCTTGAACCATCTCGTCGGAAACAACAACCGGTGTTCTTCCTTTTTTCGAACGAATGGCTCCTATTACCACATCGGCGTATTTCAAAGCACGTGAAAGCTCAGAAGGTTGAATGGTGCTGGTCCACAAGTGAACGCCCAAATCGTTCTGAATGCGTTTCAACTTATAAATACTGTTATCGAAAAGCTTCACACTTGCTCCCAACCCGAGGGCAGCGCGTGCTGCATTTTCTCCGACCGTTCCAGCACCAATAATGACCACCTCGGTTGGACGAACACCGGTTATACCGCCGAGCATTAGTCCTCTTCCGCCGGTATGGTGACTGAGGTATTCTGCTGCGAGCATAATTGACGTATTGCCCGCTATTTCTGCCATTGCGCGAACAATGGGGTAAATTCCTTTTTTGTCTTGTATGTAATCCCAGGCGATGGCTGTGATTTTTTTTGCTGAAAGTTGAACGAAACACTCCTTCGATTGAACAGGTAAATTCAATGCGGAAATAAGCGTTTGCTTGCCGGGCATCAAATCTATTTCTTCCAAGCTCGGCGGTGCAACTTTCATGATTACGTTGGCTTGAAAGACTTGCTTGCGGTCGTACACAATGGTTGCGCCGCATTCGCTGTAGTCGTGATCTAAAAAATTACTCTCGTTACCAGCGCCAGATTCTATAATGACATCGTGACCTCGGCTCACCAATAAACCAACACTTTCAGGAGCAAGCGCCACGCGACGTTCTTGAAAAGAGGTTTCCTTTGGAATGCCAATGGTTAAACGTTGCATGTTCTTTCCAACGTGAAGCATTTCTTCTTGCGGAGACAGCGCCGTTTCGAGCGCAATGGAGTGAAAATGTTTTTTAGAAAGGGCCATAGCTGAGTATTCTCATCTTCGAAGTTACGAAACCTTGCTTATTATTTTTGAAAGGTTGGAATTATCTGCTATTTTTGAACCGCAAAATAAAAACTATGTCACATTCAGATTCTCCAAAGCAAAGCTCATTCTTCTTATGGTTGATTGTTCCACTTGCTGCTATTTTAACATTAATGTTTGTTAACATTAACAACAACGCTGCAGTGCCAATGACAAAACTTCCAGGTACTGTTCCTGCGAAAGAAGTTGAAGAAGTGAAACACGAAGACCATAAAGCTACTACTGATACTACTGCTCACGCTGCGGATGCTCATGCTGCTGAAGGTGCTAAAGTTGAAGATCACAAGGTTGTGGTAGAAGCAGCTCCTTCGGTTGCTCCAGCTCACAAAGGTTCTCACTAAAATTCAAAAACACGCTTTCCTTCTTCTTCGCGAATGCGAAGAAAATTAGGATCGTCTAAATAGTCGAACGCCACTTCTGGCCATTCGATGAAGACATATCGAGCGCCGTATAGATAATCTTCGAAGCCGAACTCTTGCAGTTCGGCTTTTGATTTTACACGGTACAAGTCGAAATGATACATGCGTTCGTTGTTTCCGAGGTGATACTCATTCACCAAGGAGAACGTTGGTGAACTTGTGTTCTCTTCACCCAATAATTTCGCAACAAGCGATATGAAGGTTGTCTTGCCAGCACCCATTTCTCCTTCCACACAAAATATTCCTGAAGGATGTTTCTGAATGAATTGCTGTGCCAATGATTCCAGCTCTTCTAATGAATGAACCTCAAACTGCTGCATCTTACTTCGATTGTAAAACAATGAATGGAATAATCATTTCCTCTAACGAAATACCTCCGTGCTGAAAGGT
>JBJOON010000238.1:0-4306 GCA_046051235.1 Bacteroidota bacterium | reverse complement strand
CAAATCCCCGACGAAAGTTGGGGATTTTTGGTTTAAAGGGGCGAAAAATTTTTCGCCCGTATTAAAGAATTCCCAAGGAATAAGATTGGATTATCTTCGAAACATGAAAAATCTGATAGCTTTCACTTTCCTTTTTTGTTTCGGCGCGTCAGTAATGGCCCAATCAACCTTGACCCCAACAGACAACATTCGAATCTTCGGGGAAATAGAAAAAGAGGTGAGCTACTGCATTGAAGATATTTTGAAATTCAATGCAGTAAATGTGGAAGACCAACTCATCTACAATCACGCAGGTGAAGTGAAAGACACTTTAAATCACATGAAGGGAGTGCCTTTGAAGGATTTTCTGAAAGATGTGAAATTCAATTACAATAAGCCAAAAGAACTAAACGAATTCTATTTTGTCTTTACCGCTTCAGATGGCTATCGTGTGGTTTTTTCATGGAATGAAATTTATAATTCAGAGGCGGGGAATTCATTTTACATCATCACCGAAATGAAAGGCAAATCCATGAAAGAATTGGATCAGCGTATCGTCTTCCTCTCATCAAAAGACCTGAAGTCAGGAAGACGTTACATCAAGTGTCTTCAGTCGATTGAAATTCGGAAGTTGTCATTTATTTATTTTGAGAAACGCTTTAAATTTGCAAGGACGATCTGTTTTGAATTACATTTCTGGAAAAGACAATGAATAAAGTTAATCAGAAATTTATCCTCAAGCTCAGTGCGCACGACTCCGTCATGTTTGTGAATTTAATTACAAATTCACCTGAGCCGAATCCAAAGCTGAAGTCAGCGTTTGAGCGATATAAGGAGCTCAAGAAGTTCTTATTAAACTAATTCCCTTTTTGTTTCACCAACCTCGCCCTACCTTCCCAATCAAATAAAATTGAAGGATTATGATAAAGCGCGGTATTCTTTTTTTCATTGCAACGTTTATAACACTCACTCAAAGTTTTGCTTTCGATGTAACGTTCCAAGTCGATATGTCGAACCAAACCGTGAGCCCAACGGGTGTGCACATCGCAGGAAGCTTCGCAGATGCGAACAGCGACGGTACTATCGATAATCCCTATCCCAATTGGGATCCTAGTGTGCTTGCGCTAACAAACCAAGGAAATGGAATTTGGTCGATAACGTTAAATTTGGCAGCGGGATCTTATGAATACAAATTCATCAATGGAAATGTCTGGGACATAAGCGAGTTTTTTGCTGCCGATGCTGTTTGCGTGCAAGGAACCTTCGGTAACCGCGCAATAGCAGTTGCAAGTGAAAGTGTAATTCTTCCCGTTGTTTGTTGGAATGAATGCGTGGCTTGCGGACAAGGATGCACAGATCCAACAGCCTGTAACTACGTTCCAAGCGCCACAGTGGACGGGCCGTGTACTTATCCCGATTTCATTCCTACTATCATTATTGATCAACCCAGTCTCGGCTGCTTCAGCAATGGCGTTCGTATTTATCCAAACGGAGGAACATTTTCTCAAATAGGTGAATATTGGTCCACTGAGCGTTAATGTAAATGAACCAACACCGGTCTCCATCTGCCTCGTTACCGTAGACGATGCAAGCGGAAAGAACCACATCATCTGGCAACCTATTGCCAATAGCGCTGTGCAAAGCATAGTTGTTTTCAAAGAGACCAATGCGTTAAATGTGTTTGAAGAAATTGGTCAAGTCGATTACTTGTCTGCTGGAACTTTTCAAGACGATAATTCAAATCCACAAGTGCAGTCAAACCGCTACCGAATTGCCATGCGTGACACTTGCGGATATCTTTTCGCACCGCTAGACGGCATTCACAAGACCATTCATTTAACAACATCACCAGGTGTGGGGAACAATGTGAACTTGAATTGGAACGCTTATGAAGGAATAGGTTTCGATAGTTACAACATCTACCGTGGTGCGAACACAGGCAGCATGTACCTCATTGCCACAGTAGCGAGTAACGTGTTTTCATATACCGACTTGAATCCGCCAATGGGTGAAACGAATTACATGATTGAAGTTGTCGGAGTAAGTTGCGACCCTTCTCGATCTTTGGTTTACTCACGTTCAAATATTTTAGATCTACTTGCTCAGAATGTTTCTGAAGAATTGAATTTTACCATTCAAATTTTTCCGAATCCAGCTTCAACACAAATTACAATTCAAACGAATGAAAGTGATTTGGGTTCACAAGTCTTTATGTTCAATGCGCTCGGACAGGAAGTCTTTACTGAAAGACTAAATGCTATTAATCAAAACTTGAACGTGGAGAACCTTTCAGAAGGATTTTACTTTATTAAAGTTGAAGGGCGTGTTCTCCGACTTCAAATTGTAAAATAAAGGTTGAAAGACCTACGGTCTCGGATTGCTAAACGGAACACTTTGTCCGTCTACAAACGGAGCTATGTCTATAATGGGCGTATATTTCCACTTTCCGTTTTCTAATACATAGCCGTCGTAACTTCCATCGGGACCGTACTCAGGAAAGAAGCCTTCGTATATCGATTCGCGAGGTGCCAGGTGATCAACCACGATCGTCTTCTGCTTTTGGTAATAACGCAAAGAACAAGTAGTCTGGTCGCTGAATTCAAAGACTACACGTTTCGGATTGCGATCTTCAAATTCGAAAAAATTCCCTCCGAATTTGCATCCGTCATTGCTCAATGTAATGACCTCAATCATCTTGTAATTCGATAAATTATCCTTCGCCTCGAATCCCAATAAAGCGTAACTGTTTCCACCTTTCTTTCCTTTGCTCATGGGGACAATGGAATAATACAAACCGCCCGGCCATTTCCCTTCTTCAAACACTTTATTGTCCCACTTCGCTCCATTAACTGGAGTGTAATTCAATTTGAAAAATAAGGGCTCTCCCGATTTTGAAGTTTTAAAAACCACACATCCGAAATACAATTGTGTGCCGTCTTCCTTCGGATAGTTCCAAGTAAACACACGAAGTTTTCCATCTGCTGAAACAGGCTTGAACATGCGTAAGGCTTCAAACGGATAAACAAAAAAATCTTCCAATGAACACACCGATTCCAATTCTGCAATCATCTTATTCGACTGCTCTTCAGCATTGCTTTCATTCCCATTTGTCATCGAAGTGTAGAGATCTAGAATGCGCTGCTCTGCTTCGTTCGAAGATTGGGCATTCACGCCAAAAGCAATAGTGCTTAACAGGAAAAACAGGAGTGATGCTTTGTGAGGTTTCATAATTCAGTAACGCAAAGAAACAGATTTTTGTTTTGTCTTTATTTTTTCTTGTTGAAAATCCAAGCGAATTCAACCCCAAGATAATACGCTTGCGTTAACGGCGACTTCGGGAAATCTAAATACACTTCGTCGTTGTTCAAGATTTTCGCGGCATACCGAAAGCGCTGCGTATAATAGCCGGTAAACGATGCGCGAGGAGTAACAACCAAGTGCTTACCGAAAACCAAAGCGCGATAACCAATGCCCGCTTGGAAATAGGGTGCAATGCTTTGGATGTTTTTGCTTGAAGTGACATCGCTATTTGTGGATTGAACAGTCATGCGACTGGCATTCACTCCGCCTTCAACGAAAAGAAAAATTCGGGTGCCCAAGGGGCCAGCGGCAACCGGACTAAACCAAGCCTTCGGTCCAGTAATAAATTGTAGTCCAACTTGAACTTCTTGTAGGTCTAACCGAACCGTGTCTTCCGCATATAATTTGGAATTGCGAGTTCTGTATGTGGCGTGAGGAGCGAGATACAACGAACGCTTTTTGTTTAGCGGAATACTGTATCCGATAGAGCCACTGTATCCGCGAACAGGATAATCGAGTAAAATTAAATTATAAGCATGTCTTGCGTTGAACGAATCAACTGCGGCTGAAATGTCTGGTGAGTCTTGATAAAAAGCACCGCCTTCAAAAAGCAATTGCGCTTGCAGTTGGAAGGAAATAAAAAATAATAAAGTGAAGAAAAGACCTTTCATGCTTGGTTGTTCAGTGCGTCTATTTTAGATCCAAAGGTATGGCCTAATGTGGTTGCGCGAAACTTGGCGGCTTCGGCTTTTTCTCCTTCGAACAATTCATTCACAGTGGCATGAAAAAGAGAAACCCATTCGTTAAAGTCCGAGGAATTCGCATGCAAATTCGCATGTTTGTCGAAGACGTTCGTGGTATAGCCGGGTTCATCGAGCAAAACGAAAGACCAAAAGTGAACCATCTTCGGTTTGTGTTCCTCGAAATTCAAATGTGCAAAGAAGTGTGCAAGTTTTTCATCTTGAAGAACACGGTTGTAAAACAAGTCTACAAGCAGCGCAAGGTCTTCTTTGGTTTGAATGTCTTT
>JBJOON010000237.1:0-2825 GCA_046051235.1 Bacteroidota bacterium | reverse complement strand
ACCTGGAAACAAAGTTGAACTCGCTTAATCTTGCGATTTATTGTATTGAAATTTCTTCAATAACGCCGGTACAAAGGCAATGCAGAAGAGGCTTCCGATTGTGCAGACGGTTACAAAAATCAATGCAACCGATGAAGGAATGATGTGAACAGGATAGAATTCAACTACCGCACCTTGCATGCGCACAAGTCCAACGGTTTGTTGCAAATAGGTGAGCAATAAACCAATGGCGGTTCCGATGACTGCACCGGTAAGGTTAATGAATACGCCTTCCAGAATAAAAATATTTCGAATGGTGGCTTTGGTAGCACCCATGCTGTACATGACGTGAATGTCTTTTTTCTTTTCGATAATAAGTAGCGTAAGGGAAGCTAAAATATTGAAGCTGGCAATGATTAATATGAAAACTAAGATGAGGTAAGTAGCCCACTTCTCGCTTTCATTGGTTTTGTAGACCAAAGCGTTTTTGTCTTCTCTAGTTTGCACCTTAAGATCTGGAAGCAGCGCTTGTATTCTTTCTTTCAACTCCGGTAAATCGGTGTTGGGTGAAGTTTGAATTTCCAACGAGGTAAACGTGGAATCCATTTCATACAACTCGCGCGCCAAGCGGAAAGGAAGGAAGATGTACTTCTTATCGAGTTCGGCGTTGGCTGTGAATATGCCCGTAACATTTAGGTTCGTTTCGTTGAAGGCATTTTCTCTGTTGGTGGAAAGTCTTCTTCCTGCCACAGGAGTTTTAATGTTCAGAATTACGGGTGGTTGCAAGGAAGAAGGGAATTGAAGTTCTCCGCGAACACCTAATCCAACTACCGCGAAATTCGCTGAATCTCTTTCCAACAAAAATTCACCAGCATACACCATGCTATCGGTTGGAAGAGTTTTTACATAATGCGGCTCAATTCCTTTGATGGTTGCGACAGTGTTGGAATTGTTGTACTGCAACCAAGCATCGTTCTCAATGACTTTTCCGATTGTTGTTACGCCTTCTAGGTTTTGAATTTTTTCGAATGGAATGGTCTTCTCCTCGATTTGAATTCCTTGTTTGGCAACCACGGTTATGGGCGCATCGAAGCTCGAAAAGAGGTCTTCGATAAGTAACTCTAATCCATTGAAGGCACTCATTACAAGAATCATTGCACAAGCAACAAATGCCACAACGCTCATGGAGATGAGCGATATGGCATTTATAATGTTTCGCGATTTTTTCGCGAACAAGTAGCGTCTAGCAATGAAGAGCGATAGCTTCACGACTTAAAGTGTTCCGCGTCTTTCTTGTTCACGTTCGATTGATTCGAAAAGCGCTTTGAAGTTTCCTTTTCCGAAAGACTGCGCACCTTTTCTTTGAATGATTTCGAAGAACATGGTTGGTCTGTCGAGCACGGGCTTCGTGAAAATTTGAAGCAAGTATCCTTCGTCGTCGCGATCGATTAAGATTCCGAGTTCCTGAAGTGGAGCAAGGTCTTCATCGATTTTTCCAACACGATCTAAAACGGTTTCGTAATAAGTGTTAGGAACGGTAAGGAATTCAACGCCGTTATTTTTCAGAGCTGTTACTGTTTCAATAATGTTGTTGGTGGCAACGGCAATGTGCTGCACGCCTGCGCCATTGTAGAATTGAATGTATTCTTCAATTTGACTTTTCTTTCTTCCTTCTGCAGGCTCGTTAATTGGGAATTTAACGCGTCCGTTTCCGTTCGACATTACCTTACTCATTAAGGCTGTGTATTCAGTAGAAATGTCTTTATCGTCGAAGCTAACGAGCTGAGTGAATCCCATCACTTTTGCGTAGAATTCAACCCATTGATTCATTTCATTCCAGCCTACATTTCCCACCATGTGATCGATGTATTTCAATCCAACTTCTTTCGGTTGAAAAGAAGGTTCCCATTTCACATAACCTGGCATGAAAACACCGTTGTAATTTTTGCGCTCTACGAAGTAGTGAAAGGTTTCACCGTAGGTGCGAATTCCACTTATGATTACCTCTCCGTTTTCGTCGTTCAAACGAATCGGGTCAAGGCACGTCACACCTCCGCGTTCTGTTGTTTCTTCCCAGGCTTTCGTTGCATCATCAACCATTAAGGCAATGACCTTAACACCATCTCCGTGTTTATTTACGTGTTCGTTGATAGGCCCACCTGCAACAAGCGAAGTGGTTAGAACCAAGCGAATTTTGTCTTGTTGAAGAACGTATGAAACGGCATCTTTCGAGCCGGTTTCAAGACCGCGATAAGCAAGAGGTTTGTATCCCCATGCGCTCATGTAATAATGTGCGGATTGTTTTGCATTTCCAACATACAATTCAACGTAGTCGGTACCCAATAGAGGTAGGAAATCTTGTGCGTCAGCAAATATTTTTTCTATTTCTGAACCTGCGTCGTAAACATTCATTATAACCAGCTTTTAATATAATTTGGATCGTTAATTTGAAGGGCTGCTTCGGTAAGGCGAAGCGGTCTGAACGGATCAATCATAACTGCAAGTTCTTGCGTTTCTTTTTGACCAATGCTTCTTTCATAAGCACCTGGGTGTGGTCCGTGAGGAATGCCACCTGGGTGAAGGGAAATGAATCCTTTTTCAATGTGATTTCGGCTCATGAAATCGCCGTCTACATAGTACAACACTTCGTCTGAATCGATGTTGCTGTGGTTGTATGGAGCGGGAATAGAGTCTGGATGATAGTCGTATAATCTCGGAACGAAAGAACAGATTACGAAGTTATGTCCTTCGAATGTTTGATGCACCGGAGGCGGTTGGTGAATGCGTCCAGTAATCGGTTCGAAATTGTGAATCGAGAACGCGTAAGGATAGTTATATCCGTCCCA
>JBJOON010000236.1:0-2829 GCA_046051235.1 Bacteroidota bacterium | reverse complement strand
CCAATCATCATCTTTAAATCAGCACAGAACTTTTCCCATTCTTCAATAAGAAACTTTGGCTTAGCGGTATTGATGCCAAGTATTGCATCACGCAACATGGCAGGCGTAACATCATCATGCAGACTGAGCTGTTCGGTGTACTTGTTATACGCCTTGGCTCTAATTGCATCGATGTACACATTGAGCGAACGGACTTCGGCAGACTTGCCGACAGCCATGCCACGAATCGGATCCCAATCGTCCGGGTGGATGTATCGCTTAATTCTGAGGGCAACATTCTTACCATTGATTGTTACCCGGAGCATCACCGGACATTGTCCGTTGAGCTTTGCTTTACTTCGGTTGATGTAGAACAGCAGGCCGAAAGTGCTTTTGTTTTTTGACGCCATAAAAAATTGTTATGTGCGCCCCCCTTTAATGAGTACAAAATTACAATGACCTTTTCTTGTGTGCAAGTGTAAGACGATGAATCTCAATACATTTCAGCGCGTCACAGCGCAATTTTTATTTGCGCGTGACCCCTTGACGATTTTTTTCTAGGGGTCACGATTAAGGTACAAAAACCTGCTTCGAAATGCACTAAGACGCAAAGAACTTAAAACAAAAAAGCGTGTAAATACTTGATTTACACGCTCTCGCACTGTAGTGCATTTTTCTTGGCGGAGAGAGAGGGATTCGAACCCTCGGTACCTTTCAGTACACACGCTTTCCAAGCGTGCTCGATCGACCACTCTGACATCTCTCCCGAAAAATTTGAGTTGCAAATATAGGTGAATTGAAATAAATGATTATATTTGCAACCGCTTCGGTGCCATAGCTCAGTTGGTAGAGCAAAGGACTGAAAATCCTTGTGTCCCAGGTTCGAATCCCGGTGGCACCACTGAAAGAAAACCCATTCAAACGAATGGGTTTTTTATTTAACCACTTCGTGGAATAAAGTATTTTGTAGTAGCAAGCGATTGTACAACTCTACACCTTGCTGATTCAAATGCGAAATGTCCGCGAATTCATTGATGCCGAAGCCTTCGGTGTAAAAAGTCAGATCTATGTATTGCACGCCGAGTCTTTGAATCAGCGGAATAAATCGCGCTAAAAACTTATCATGATAATTGTGTAGTCCTGCTGAAAGGGGAAGAGGATGACTGCACAAAACAATACGCTTACCATCTGCTTGCATTTGCTTAATCATTGTTTCGAATGCCTCAAACATTTCTTCGTTCGCGTCGAAGACCGAATCGTTCAAAGGTTCAACTGCATAGAGTATCCCTTTCTTCTCACAGAAGCCGCTCTTAATGTAATCGTTGTTCGGAGCTTCGTCAATCGGATTGAAGCTTGCCATGCGCACTGCAAGGGCGTTAAGCGTATACATCTTCACTTCTTGCTTCACCAAGGCATAGGCTGCAGCATTTGTAGGGACGTTCTGAATTAATCGCATGTTACTTTCGGTTCCCTCTAGCTCGAACACTGGATCGTACACATCTAAAATGAAAACATCGGCTCGGTCTCTCAAGTATTCATTGTACAACACTAACGAGCCTTTCGCATTTTGCGCGCTAGTTCCCGCATTGAACACAGTTACCCCTGCCTGCTCAAAGATGCGCGGATCATAGCCCCTGTAAGCATGAGAAGATCCTAAAACAATGGCGTCGTATTTTGTTTGGTTGGAAGTTAAGTCGCGCATCATCTGCAACTCCTGTCCACCGTTGCGTTGCATATTCGGAATGAAAAAAGAGGACATTCGGCGATCAATCAATTGAACATTCGAAAAAATGAAAATCACCACAACGTAAATCGTAAACGCTGCAAGCAAGACCTTCAAACTATTTCGAACAATCAATTTCATTAAAACTGGAAATATATAAAATCAACTTTTCCCCATTGTCCAAGCAACGCCAAACACGCCAACAACGCAGCGAAAAACCACACCTTCCGATTGGAACCGATTGCCCGTGTTCCCAATACAATCTCTGTAACCTTTCTGTCGATAAGCACAAATACAACCAACATCAAAATCTTTCCAATGATGACTGCTCCGTTTAACGGAACAAACACCGATGGAAGGATTCCTGACTGTGGTTGGAACGTTATTATTCCCTTAATAATGGCCGTTGCTTGATCAAATGAACTCGCTCGAAAAAATATCCAAAGTATAGAAACGCCAGCAAAAGTCAAAACAGTTCCAATGAAGGCCTTCGATTTCCCTTCCCACCGAATGTTCATTCGGTTTTCTAACACCAACCACAGTCCGTGAGCCATTCCCCAAACCACGAAGGTCCAATTCGCACCGTGCCACAATCCGCTTATGGCGAAGACTGCAAACAAGTTTAAAGAAGTTCTCGCTGCGCCTCTTCTATTTCCACCTAAAGGAATATACACGTAATCTCGGAACCACGTCGAAAGCGAGATGTGCCACTTCGACCAAAACATACCAACACTCGTCGAGCGATAAGGCAGCTTGAAATTCTCCATAAGTCGAAATCCCATCACTCGCGCAGTTCCAATGGCAATGTCGCTATACCCGCTGAAATCGCAGTATATCTGGAAACTAAAGAACACTGCAGCGATAGACAAATACATCCAAGAAACGACACCCGCGTGCTCGTAAACCGGCGTTACAAATTGCGCAAGGTTGTCTGCTATAACCACCTTCTTAAACATTCCCCAAACAATACGCTGCATGCCTTTCGACACATCTAAATAATTGAGCGAATGCTTCTCGCGAAATTGATACAAGACATTTTGCGGACGTTCAATAGGCCCGGCAACCAATTGCGGATAGAACATCACATACAACGAATAAATTCCGAAATGTCTCTCGGCCCTTTGGTT
>JBJOON010000235.1:0-2901 GCA_046051235.1 Bacteroidota bacterium | reverse complement strand
ATGCAAATTTAAGCACCTCCATTCAACTTCAGTGGGAAAATATCGATTAAAGAGAAATTACTTCTCTTGCAATTTCATCGCTCACTTCAACTTGAAATGAACACTGACCAATATCTGTAATCAATGAAAAGTGAAACACGCCGTTCTTATTCTTCTTATCGTTTAACATGAATTGAAAAATCTGATCAATCTCTTCATTGTTGAAGGAAGGCAATGGTCCGAAAATATCCAGTATTTTTTTTTCAATCGTTTGAGCCAACGATGCATTGAGCATTTCCAACTTAACGGCTATTCGGTTTTCAAGCACCATTCCCCAGCCCACTGCATTGCCGTGAGTAACAGGTTCAGATTTCTTGAGAAAGAAAGATTCGATTGCATGTCCAATGGTATGACCATAGTTTAGTTTTTTTCGAACCGAACGTTCATTCGGGTCTTGTGTGGTAATCTCTGATTTGATTTCGTTAGATCGTTTGACGAATACAGCAATATGCCCTGCATCTTTAGGATTCACATGGGATAGAGCTTCCCAATATTCTGTATCAGCAATAAGCGCATGTTTAAGCATTTCAGCGAATCCTGATTTCAATTCTTTCTCAGGAAGCGTGTTTAGGAAACCGGTAAATACGAGAACACTCTTTGGCCAACTGAAAAGTCCAACGGCGTTTTTCACATCCATTAAATCTATCCCGCATTTCCCTCCCATAGCAGCATCTACCTGAGCCATGACTGTCGTTGGGATGTTTATGAAGTCTATTCCGCGTTTGAAAGTAGAAGCTAAGAATCCGCCTATATCTGAAATTACACCACCGCCAACGTTGAGAAGCAGTGATTGTCTATCGGCATTGTGCTGAAGCAATTCTTCGTAGAGTTGTCCAACAATTTCCAGCGATTTACTTTCTTCTCCTTCGGGAATTTCAATAATCGGAACTTCATTGAGGGCTGGTATTGTTTCGAGCAGAAATCTCACGCAGTGCTCATTCGTGTTGGTATCGCACAAAATGAAGGTTGCTGAATGGGATGCGACCTCTCGCGTAAGAATCGATTGTATTTCGTCGAAAGAATGTATGGTCTTCACGTTCATGGGAGTGTGAATTTATGAATTATTCTTCAGTACTGTTCTTCAATTGCATGAATAAATTGTATGCCCCTTTCACTACAATTTTAGAATCTTTCAATGATTCAGCTTGTAGGAGTTCGGCTTGATTGGCATTGGTAAATCCTAGGTTTACGGATGTCATTTCAAACAATCCATTTCCTTTCTCAATAAATACATAATCCTGTTTTTCAAATTGAACAATGGCTTCTTTCGGAATTATCCATCCCGCAGAATTTGGGGTAAGTACTTCGGCGTTCCAAACAGATCCGGGTACAGCTTCTGCGCCACTCAGTGAACAAATGACTTCGACCTTTCCGTTTCCATCAACAGTTGGCTGAATGTATTGAATAGATGTGTTCAATGTTTTTGTTGCATTCATCAAGTCCGTTAAAGTAACGGTTTGTCCTATTGCGAGATAGGGAAGATCTTTTTCGAAGACGATGATTTTGGCAAGTGGATTCTCTGTTCCAACATAGCTCATCCAAACCGCATCGGCCGCAATGTAACTTCCAACGGAAGCATTCACTGCGGAAACAACACCGTTGTTCTTGGCAACCACATTCACCTTTGAAGATATGGTGTTTGCAGAAAGTTTGTCAGCGCGAATACCCAGCAAATTCAATTTTTCCTTTAGGCTCATCATACGAATAAGAGCCGATTGTTCAGCAGATTTTACTTCTTCGAAATTCTTGTCGCTTGTTGCATGAGAGGCCGCTAGTTCTTCTTGTCTTTTTGCATTTTTTTGAAGCAATTCGAATTCATTTTTAGCCAATAAATAATCTTGCTGAAGAACAATGTATTCCGGATTTTCAATCACACCGATAACCTGTCCAACTTTTACTTGCTGACCTGGAATGACATTGCTCGAAACGACGTAACCTCCGAATGGTGAAGTCACTTGTATGCGTTCATTGGCATTCACTTCAACGGTGGCAGTTCCTTGAATGGTGCGGCTTATGGCGAGTAGTTGAGGTAATTCCGTAGTGAGTGTGATTTGTGCCAATTGATCTGTTGAAAGTTGAACAGTGGTTTGCACAGCTGTTTCTTTCTTTTGTTCTTCAGGCGCGTTGCCGCATGCTGCGAATACAAGAAGAAGTGGAAGTAGTTGTTTCATAATATTATTTTTCTTTAATGAATTCAATTTCGATGAGTGTGTTGTTTTTAAGTTGAAGGGCCGACCAATAGTTCAGTTCCATCTGCATAAGATTTTGCAAATTCCAAGACCATTCCATGTAATTGACATTGCCCGTTTCGAACTGTTTGGTTATTTGGTTTGAAATAGATTGCGCTGACTCTGAGCCATTGGCCCATTTGCCAAGTGTTTTCAGTTGTTCATTCACTTGAGCCAATTGCTCGAACAATGTGTTCAGTCTTGCATTGAATTGCTGAATAAGCAAATTCGTTTTCAATTGTTGAACATCGAAGTCCATGCGATTCGCTGCAAGATTTGCATTTTGTTTTTTTCTGTCTGTTGGAAGAACAATGGCAGCACCAAAAGAAGTGAATCTGCTGGATGGTCCGTAGTAGGCGTCTGTTCCAGTGATATTCTGGTATCCAATGATGGACATGTTGTTCAATGAAAATTCCAACGTAGGCTTTTTCATTTGCTGCAGAATGGCAACTTCCGACTGAATGAACTCTTGCTCGAGTTTAGCAATTCGAATTTCAGTATTTGAAATTTCTTCGTTTCGATTTCCGTTGTACAGAAATTCGAATTGATTGTCATTGATCATTAATGTTCCGTTCCAACCAACAAGTTGCTGAAGCGAATACATCTCTTGATTTTTTTCAAGTTGAAATTGAAT
>JBJOON010000234.1:0-2916 GCA_046051235.1 Bacteroidota bacterium | reverse complement strand
GTAGAAATCACTTGGGAACCCACTTGGGACAAAAGTATGATGAGTCAAGAGGCTCAGCTTGAGCTTGGGTTTTTGTAAATGAAATGATTTTCCAAAAAGAGAGTTATCTTTGCTGAAGTGTTAAAGAGACTATCTATCATATTACCCTTACTGTTCGCCTTACTTTCATTCAAGGTAAGTGCTACCATATTGGTATTAAGCGGTGGATTGCTAAACACAGAATCCGCAGAGGCTGAATCTAAAGAAAATTCCATACATCACCACGGCGATAGTCAGTGTGGAAATTCGTTCGAAGAATTCATTGAAGAGGAAGAAGAAGAAGATTCAGAATCTTCGAATGAATTTCTATTCGATTTTTATTTCGCCAGTCAAGACGTATTTAACAAATCACGACACGTCACGTGTCACCGAGTTAAGAGAAAGTTATTCTTGCTGTATAAGTCATACAAAATAGATTGTTGTAACCTTTAAATGTTTAGCGCTATGCGCAGATTAAAATTTAGTATTACTAAATCGTACGCATTTAAAATTCAAAATCTTATTTTATGAATATAAAGAATATCCCATCTGACGGGTGGAGGGGTTTTATTGAAAACTGGAAAAGTGACTTGCCCTCAGGATTTATTGTCGCCCTATTGGCGCTACCGCTTTCTTTAGGTATAGCAGCTGCATCTGATTTTCCACCCATATTTGGTCTAATGACCGCCATGATAGGTGGAGTTGTGGTTAGCTTCCTAGCAGGCTCTCTGCTAACCATAAAAGGTCCAGCAGCCGGACTTATTGTTATTGTTGCAGGTGCTGTTGGAGAATTTGCACTAGGCGCACCGGCCGGATCAAGCACGGCAGATGCAACCGCTTATGGTTGGCACCTTGCGCTAGGAGCGGTTGTAGTTGCAGGAATTATTCAAGTCATCTTTGGTTTACTGAAGTTCGGTTCATTCAGTGATTTCTTCCCTCTTTCAGCTGTTCACGGTATGCTCGCTGCAATTGGTATTATTATCATGAGCAAGCAATTGCATATCCTCGTCGGTATGAATCCGGTTACAGAAGCCGGTAAACCCATGGTTGAACCACTCGAACTAATTCTTGAACTCAAAAACACTTTTGCAAATTTCTTTGAGCACAAAGAGGCGGTATTAATCGGACTTGTTAGTTTGGTTATCGTTTTCGTTTGGCCAATGCTAAAAATTCAAGCATTGAAAAAAGTTCCAGCAGCATTGGTGGTTTTGGTAGTAGCTGTTCCGCTAGGAAACGCATTGCAACTACAAAATGCTAACGGATTTGCACCCTTGTTAGAATTCAAAAAAGGACTCTTCGACATACTTGGAGTGAATGTAAGTTTCGCGGGAATGTCCATGGTTGGAACTTTCGTGAAATACGTTGTTATGTTCGCTTTAGTGGGAAGTTTAGAAGCACTTCTTACCGTGAAAGCAACAGATATGCTCGATCCGTTTCGTCGTAAATCGAACACCAACAAAGATTTGATAGCTGTAGGAGTTGGAAATATTATCGCAGGAATACTCGGCGGATTACCCATGATTAGTGAGGTTGCACGTTCCTCTTCGAATGTGAGTAACGGAGCAAAAACAAGATGGGCCAACTTCTTTCACGGAGTGGTAATCTTGGTTTTTCTAATATTCGCTGTTTCATTCAGCGACATGATACCAAAAGCTGCATTGGCTGCACTGCTTATTGGCGTAGGGATTAAGCTCGCTCATCCTCGCGAATTCATTCACATGTTCCAAATTGGTAAAGAGCAGTTATTCGTTTTCCTAGTAACCATCATCTTCACATTAGTTGCCGATCTTCTCGTGGGTATTGCCGCTGGTATTGTTTCTGAAATGATTGTTCTATTAATAAGCGGGGCTTCACTTAGCTCATTATTCAAAGCACAAGCAGAGGTTGCTTTCATAGACGGTAAATACGAAGTTCTTATTAGTCGCGCAGCGGTTTTCACCAATTTCATGGGTATTAAAAATAAACTGGAATCCATTCCTGGTTCTTCACACATTACCATATCCTTCGAAAACAGCCAAGTAATTGATCACTCTGCAATGGAGCAATTGCATCTCTTCAAAACAAATTATGAAAGAGAGGGTGGTGAGGTTATTATTCAAGGTTTGAGCAATCATAAAACTTTCTCGAAGCATCAATTTGCTGGCAGAAAAAAGAAACACTAGCTCAAACATGAATAATTCAAAAAAAACTCGCTCTTCATTCCGTGAAGAGCCTGTCCTTCATGAGCTTGCACATTTCTTGCCAGCTCAAGCACCCCTGAAAGATTTCATTCATCACAATACGCTTCATGCTTTTCAGCATGATAAATTCTTTGACGGAATTCTTTCTGGGAAAACGATTTTCGGTTATAAAACACTCCTCTCGCCAATAGAGTACAAAAAATTCTATTCGGAAGGAAAAATATCCGATGAAAAACTATTGACTTCCATTCGGAAACATTTTCCAAATGAAAATGCAAATGATAAGTTGAAGGAAATTCTGACGAAGGATTTTCAACCCGATTTAACACCTCGTGTTGGTGCAGTGCGAAGAGTATGGAAAGATCATTATCATTTCGATGTGAGTGCCCTTGTGCATCACATTGTATTCCGTCTAACGTGCAATTATCTCGATCAAGGAATCGCTCTTTGGTCCTTCCCTTCCCGAGAAAAAGGACTGTTAAGCGCAACACGCGATTTAGATAAACATGCCGCTGTAAGTTTATTCCGTTCCAAGAAAGGGCGCGAATTATTTCACAATACCTCTCTTGAATTAAGTGACCTCTTGAAGCTTATTGTTGGTGACCGGGAAGAGCTTTATAGTTCCTATCTCTTTGATTTATGTTTCGCTCATCCCGGTTGGTCTGGCATGGTTGCTACTATTGAGCAGCAACCCAACTCGTTGCTAGACAGCAAAGAA
>JBJOON010000233.1:0-2920 GCA_046051235.1 Bacteroidota bacterium | reverse complement strand
GAGAACATAGGTTCCTTCAACAATTAATATATCGAAATCATTCGCGTTCCATGAGAATGGTGAAATGGAATTTGTGGGGTAATCGACCAAAGGTTGTTCAACAGAAGCAGCATTCGCTTTGAATTGACCGCACACTTTTTCGAGTAGTTCGAGATTCACTTCTTCTTTTCCGACGCGAGAAATATCCGTCACGCGAGCTTCATGATTTGTTGCCGGTGGAAGATGAAAAAAATCGTCCATGTGAACGATGTTCGTTTTCTTTCCGTTCAGCTCATATACTTGTTGAAGTTGAAGCGCCGTGATGGTTTTACCACTTCCAGATTCTCCGGCAACACCAATGATTAATTTCGGTATGCGCGATGACTCAATGTTTTGAATGGCTGTATACAACGCTTCAGCGGTCTGATAGTATTCAGGTTTCAATTGGTTGTTGTCTCCTGTCATAACAATAGGTCTTTTAAGTCGTAATTCATCGTCGTTGCGATTGTCATGAATACAGTTCCTGCGGCTGAAAATCCAAGTTCAGTGACACCGCCGGGAGTGCGTTCTTTCGTGTTCCAATATTCAGTAAACAAAGCGTTAGGAAATTTATTGGTCAACGTATCGAAGTCGTTCCAAATTTTAGTAGGAATTTCATTTTCGCCGTTGCAGGAAAGTCCGAGGCTTAATAGCCCTAAAAAGACGGGCCATGCGCCGCCATTGTGAAAGCAATGAGGCTTATTCTTGAATTCGTACAAATGATTGTTTTCAAGCTGTCGCCATTCCCAATCTGTTTTTTCAATAATTGGAAAAAAGACGGGGTATAGGTTGTGTTGAAATTCCGATTCGCGATCTTTTAAAAATGAGGTAATTCCATTCAAGTCAAATGGTAATTTCATTAATAGAGCAAGTGCATTAGCCGCCATGTCCCAGCGAGTGTCGTATCCGCTGGGCTTCAAGGCTGCGGCGGGATATGTAGGTCTTTCGTTTAGTTTTTGAAAGGCAATTTCATGGTAGTGTTCTTCGCCAAATGAATGAAGATTATAATTGGAAACAATTCGCTTTTCCAACTGAACTTTTTCTGATTCAATGCTGTCCGACGATTCAATTTTAAGAAAGGCTTTGTAGGCCCATAACCGAAGCAATTGATCGTATAACACGTAGCCTTCCGTCACATATTCATCGGCCCAGTTTCCTCCCATAGGCGTATAGATCAGTCCGCGATGATTCATTTCCCAGGAGTGAAGAACTGAAAAGGCTTTTTCAATTTTTAGTTTCCACTCAAGAAAAAGATGAGGTTCGTTTTTAATGCTTATACATGCGCCAATGATCCACCACGTTGTAGCATCTACTCTTCCAACTAAAGTTCCGTAACTCGCTTTCTTATTAATGAAATCGACATTGCTGGGTATTTGTCCATCTTCCGCCTGAAAGTCTGCAAGCGTTTGTATACTTTCTCTTAGAGTGCCAACAAGTTCTGCATTGTTGCTTAGTGCCGCAGAAAGACCCATGATCACGGCATCTCTCGACCAGATGCGGTGATAATTGTCTTGCTGAATAGGCGAGGCTACGAATCCAGATGCTGTGGAGCACCTTTTAAGAAATTCAATCGCTAATTCTCTTTTCATGCTGAAGGGGTAGAAAAAAGGAGGCAAGTTAATGCCTCCTCTTTTTGGTTGTCTTACTTTTTAGACCTTAAATCAAACTTTTAAAAAGTAAAGCGTAAAGTTGCAGATGTTGAACGTCCAGTGATAGAACGTGCAGCAACGTAGTTCACACGGTTAGCGGTAATTGAACCTGCTTCAGATTCAGTGATACCCATTGTGTCCAATACGTTGTTTGCATTAATCATGAAATTCAAACCGTCAGCAATTCTTAAGTTCAAATACACGTTCATGTATGTGTAACCTGGCATGATTAGCTGATTGTTATCTTGAGCGTAAGAAGAAGTTGTTCCGATTGCACTTACACCAAGCGTGTGGTTTTTGTAAGTGTAAGAAGGAGAGAAGTTGTAGATAGTACCAGCTTGTCTTCTTGGACGGTTTCCAACTAATTCAGCGTTTAAAGCATCTTTAGAAATTTCAGCGTCAGTCAAAGTAACACCACCACGGATAGAGAATCCATTAACAGTGTAGCTTCCATCTAATTCAAGACCCATTGCAGTGTATTCGCGGTTCAAAGAACGTTGTGTAGTTGCTTCGTAGTTTTGCTCTTCAGTCACAGCACGGAAAGCAGTAGCGTTGAATGTGAAGTTCTCTTTACGCAATTTATAACCCAACTCAGCTTGAGTAACCATGTCAGCACTTAGGTCTGCATTAGCTGAACCGTTAGCGTTGATATATGGGCCGAACAATAGACGGTCAGCGTTAGCTCTTCCACCTTTGCTGTAACGTCCGAACAAAGACATTTCTTTATTCATTAAGTAATTCACACCTGCAGAATAAGAAGTGTACTTATAGTCGTAGTTTACAGGACGAATGTTTTGGTTGTCAACTGTAGCAACGTTTTGTTCAGGAATGCTAATGCTTCCATCTCCGTTCATGTCAATCGCTGAAGTTTGTCCATCGCCACCAGCAAATGATCCTGTTACATGGCCGTTGTCAAAACGTACACTTGCATCAGCAGTAATTTTGTCTGTTACTTCCAATTCTACGTTTGCATAAGGAGCAGTGATGTCGTAGTAAGTGTCAATGTTTCTGTGGCAGCAGTTTCCCCAAGCAGGAACACCATATGCAACTAATCCGTTGTCGGTATACATTGTGTCGTTTTTGCTTACGTTCACCAATTGTGATCCAGCATCGTTCACGTCTTGAAGATATGTGTTCCACAACCATGACATGCTAATTGTTTGGAATGCTTTGTATACACCTACGTTTACTTTAGCTTTTCCTAAATCTTTAGAGATGTTGAAATCGTTTGTGAAGTTGTTGAAGTTGTTCAA
>JBJOON010000232.1:0-2924 GCA_046051235.1 Bacteroidota bacterium | reverse complement strand
ACAAGATAGTTTGACACGTTTCGACAATAAGAAGCGTAAGAACAACAACAACCGCAACAGAAACAACAAACCTTCAGGTGGTAACAAGCCGGCGGTACAAGGAAATGCTGCTCCTCAAAACGCTGCTGCACCGAAGTCGAAAGAAGGTAACAAGCCGCAAGGCAATGGCAACAGACCGAATCGTTTCAAGGGCAAACCAAACAACCCAAACCCGAATCAAGGCAAGAAAGAATGAAGCGAATAGTTTTCTTTTTAGGTGTGGCGCTCCTGCTTACCTCATGTGCCGATGACTTCGTTTACGAGAGCAACATGCCCATCGAAGGCGGTGTTTGGGACAACAAGCAAGTAGCGAATTTTGAATTCGATATTCAAGATACTGTGAGTTTACACGACTTTTTTCTTGACATTAGAAACGGTGAGCAATACGAATTCAGCAACCTATTTGTCTTTATTGAAATGGAATTCCCGAATGGAAAAGTGGCAGTGGACACGCTTGAATGCCCAATGGCAGATCCGCAAGGAAGCTGGTACGGAACATCGGGATTGGGAGATCTTTACGACAATCGAATCATTTACAAATCTCGCAAACAGTTCCCGCTTTCTGGACATTACAAAGTGTCCATTCATCAAGCCATGCGCGTGAATCCGGTTGAAGGAATTTATGATGTAGGATTTCGTCTAGCGAAGTCGAAGTAATTACTTCGTCGATTTGCGGCTCCAGATATTGTATTTCGCAATACACCAGAACGCACGAACGCCGTCTTTCCAGCCAATCTTTTTCCCCTCTTCATAGGTTCTTCCGTAGTAAGAAATTCCAACTTCGTAAATACGAATGTTTGGAATACGAGCAAGTTTCGCGGTGATCTCAGGTTCGAAACCAAAGCGCTTTTCACACAACAACAGATTTTGAGCAATGTCTGTACGGATCAGTTTGTAGCACGTCTCCATATCTGTTAAATTCAGATTGGTGAACGCGTTGCTTGCAAACGTGAGTAATTTATTACCGATGCTGTGCCAGAAGAATAAGATGCGGTGAGGGTTTCCACCCATGAAACGAGATCCGTAAACCACATCAGCACTGTCTTTGAAAACCGGCTTGAGCAATTTGTTGTACTCGTCTGGATCGTATTCCAAATCGGCATCTTGAACCAAAACGTAATCGCCTGTAGCAATCTCAATAGCCTTGTGTAAAGCCGCTCCTTTTCCTTGGTTGAAGGGTTGCGAGTAAAAGTTGAAGTTGCGCTCTGGATGAGCAGCAATGTATGATTCAATAGCCTCTACCGTGTTGTCTGTAGATGCATCGTTCACAATGACAATCTCCATTTCAATGTTGTTCACCAATTGAACTTCACCAATACGGTCAAGGATAAGGTGAATGGTTCTTCCTTCGTTGTACGCAGGAATTAGGATAGAAAGCTTTTTAAACTGATGCATGAATTATTGTTTAATGACTTTAGGAACACGGAAGTAGTACATGTCTTTTGAAGGTGCGTTTTTCAACGCTTCGGCTTGTGAAATGGGCGATTCCACAACGTCTTCACGTAAGACATTCGTTTCGTCGGTCATAAACACGAGGGGCTCTACATTCGCGGTATCTAGCTCTTTGAGCTTGTCTACAAATGCAATCATTTCGTTCAACCCGTCTACCATTTCTGTTTCTTCGTTTTCAGAAAAAGACAGCTTGCTTAATTCAGCTAGGCGACGAACGGTGGCAACATCAACTTTCATGTGTTTTATTCAATTCGCGTTGAATGGTTTCAAACGCTTGCGAACGCAAAGGTAATAAATCGGAAGCAGTTAACCCTGCCGTAGCAATGGGCGCATGCACCGTAACCTTAATTTTATGTGGAAGGGAATACTGAAAAAACTTGGCAGGGTCTAATAGTACTTTGTAGTTCGAATGCCAAGTGACAGGAACAATGGGCTTTTGCTGTTCAATGGCAACTTTGAAAGCACCGTTTTTAAACGGCAACAATTTCGGCGCATCGTCTGGAATGGTGCCTTCCGGATAGATGGCCACACTCATTCCGTTCCGTAAACTCTTCGCAACACGATCCATGGCAACAAGTGCAGCCTTCGTTTGTCCGCGACGAATAGGAATGTCTTGCTTGCGGAAGAACAAAGAGAAGAGCGGCCAGTTGAGCAACTCACCTTTTCCAACAAATAAAAAATTACGTCCGATGGCCTCATACATGAAGACGGTGTCGAGGTAACTGCTGTGGTTCGAGGCAATAATGAATGAACCTTCTGGAAGCGGAGCCTCAAAGGTGACTTCAATCGGACAGAAAATGAACTTGCGAATGAGCTTTCCCCAGAAACGTTTCAGCGCAAATGCTTTCAAGTGCCGCTCTCTTTTCTTGTATACCCAAACGAACGGAATGTATAGGAAAATAAGGGTAATCCAAAACACCAAACCAATCCAAAGTTTGTAAATGAAATATATTGGCGCTAAGATGTAGTGCAAGGTTGGGTTGGATTAGAAGCGTAAGATACGAAACGAAGGGCTATACGGAGTAACCTAAATTTTTTCGAACACGATCCAATGTATTTGTTGCAGTAACGCGCGCTTTTTCTCCACCTTGTTTCAAAACACTTTCAAGTGAAGAATAGTCTGAAATGTATTCGAAATATTTTTTTCTTTCCGTTTCGAAACGTGAAAGAATGGCTTCCAACAATTCTTTTTTCGCGTGTCCCCATCCGAAATTTCCGGCTAAAAGTTTTTCACGAAGAACCGCCGCTTCGCTAGCGCCAGCAATAAGTTCATACAATGCGCTAATGCTATTTGCATTCGGATCTTTCGGATCTTCAAGCTTTGTAGCGTCGGTAACAATGTTTTTGTTAATGACATCTTTCAACTCTTTTTCAGGAAGAAAAATGTTGATGTAGTTACCGTAGCTCTTACTCATTTTTTGCCCGTCGGTTCC
>JBJOON010000231.1:0-2929 GCA_046051235.1 Bacteroidota bacterium | reverse complement strand
AATGAATATGTGAAGAAAGAAAACGAATTCAATCAGAAGAAAAAAGCATTGAACATTCGTTGGAAAAAAGACAAGGACTCAACCGCAGAAAAGGAGTTGCTTGATCTTGAGGCATCGTTCAATGCTTACCAACTGGAATGCATGCAGCGCGAAAAGCAATCAACAAAAACATCGTTCGTTTCGCAATTGATCGATTGGAAACGTGAGCCTTCAAAGGACAAAGCACATTACTGGGACAACTGCGATTTCAGCGATGCGCGCCTCGTTCATACAACCGTATTGAACGATCGCATTCAAAGTTTTATGCGTCAGTTTAGCAAAGGAACCGAAAGCGGATTCATCGATTGCATTGGCCTTCTCACCGAAAAAGCGCATGCAAACGACCGTGTGTATGAATTTGTGTTGAATGAAATGCTCACCGGATTTTATGAAAGTGGAATGGAAAACATTACGCTTTACCTCATGGATAATTTCATTAACGACGAATCGTGCGGCGATGATAATTTCTCGAACGTTATTAAGCGAAACGCTGAAAGCATTGAGCGCGTAAGCGTCGGAAAAACTCCACCTAACATCACTGGCAACGACATGAACAATGTTGCTTTCGATTTGAAGAAGACTTGTGCTGCGAATCAATATACCCTTCTCATTTTCTGGAGCAGCTGGTGCAGTCACTGCAAAACAGAAGCACCGAAAATTGCGAAGTTGAGTAAAGATTATTCTGGAAGGAAAATCGCCTTCGTGGGTTACTCGGTAGACAACGATGCCAACGCTTGGAAACAAGCAGTAACTGAAAGGGAATTCGCTTTTACGAATTTATGTGGAATGCGCGGATGGGATTCGAAAGGAGCAAAAGACTTTCGGGTTACGAAGACTCCGGCTTTCTTCATTCTAGATAAAAACATGCGTATTGCTGCGAAACCGAAAACGCCCGAAGAAATTGAAATGTTCTTCAAGCTTTCAAAATAAATTTCGCTCTTCTTCCACAATTAATTTTTCTTGAAACCCAACAAGAAAAACTTCTTTCTGCGCACGTGTGAGCGCCGTATAAAACCAACGATTCAATTCCAATCCGGCCATCTCGTCGGTCAGATATCCTTGATCTACAAATACACACGGCCACTGACCACCTTGCGCTTTATGACAGGTAATGGCATAAGCGAACTTCACATGGAGGGCATTGTAGTACGGATCTTTTTGAAGTTGTTTTCGAAGTTGACCAACAGTGGTAGCCTCAGGGTAATCGAGTGCACAGATCTGCCAAAGCTCTTGCATTTTCGCTTTAGACAATTGAGCCGATTCTTCCCAAATAGTCGTGCATAGCAGTATGACTTCCATTTCTGGCATTTCGGGGTAGTCGGCCATTTTCACAATGGCCTTGCAAAAGCGAAAAGCTCCGCGTTCTTCAAACGATTTTACACGAAGGATATTCAGAATATCGCCGTTCGCTATGAAGCCCACTTCCTTCGATTCTTTTTCATCGAGCCAGAAATAATTGTTCTTCAATACCATCATTCGGTCTCCTGAATTGATTTCTTCTTCGTTCCATAAAATGCGCGCACGCACTTGTTGGTTGAACAAATTCGCGCGTTTATTGGAACGCGTTATAATTACCAAATCTTCAATCCCGTATTTCTGCAGCGCCTCCTCTACAACCGGCTGCATGTCGGTGTCTACCCGATGTATGTCGTGAAAATTCAAGGTGGAAAATTGAGGCAACTCCTTTCCTTGACTCACGATTAATTCACGCAATGAAGTGGCATTGATTAAAATTCCAGAACCTTCTTTTTGACGAATGACTTCAAGCAATTCAATAGCGGCAATGTTCAACGAATAGCTGTCGCGAAGCCCTTCCATGTTCAAAGCCGGACTTAACGGACAACCAACAGGAGGAAGCTGCGCTGTGTCGCCAATGATAACTAACCTGCAGCGTTCTCCGCTGTATACGTGCGAGAGCAAATCGTCGAGCAAACTGCCTGCATCGAAATCGTCTTCCGAAAACACAACGGTATCCTGACCAATCATAGAGGCTTCATCGACGAAGTAAACGGTATCGATGTTTTCGTTCTCTTTCAATTCGAACCACACTCGACCGCTCCGGTCCATGCGTTTTACGTAAATTTCTTTGTGAATGGTTCTCGCCTTTCGGTTTGAATAATTCCCCAAGACTTTCGCCGCGCGTCCGGTGGGAGCCAGTAAAACAGCATTTACGCGGTGTTCAGCCAGAGCATCTACCATGGCTTTCACACAAGTGGTCTTACCTGTACCCGCGTATCCCTTGATCATAAGGGCCAAGCGAGCCTTCGGAGAATACATCATTCGAGCAAAGGCATGGAACAACTTCTTCTGTCCCGCTGTGGGAGCAAAAGAGAAATTTTCCAGCAGTAATTGTTCGAAGGCGGTGTGACTCATGATTTTATTATCGCTTGCAAAGAAAGACCAAGCGCATCAATGATGTAAATTAGCAGAGAAATTAATTATGCGCATTTTTTCACGATGAACACTGAAACATTTCAAATTCCAAACGCTGTTGTAGAAAACAGCGCTCGTCTGCATGCCTCGGTGCATTTGGAATCTTTCTTTGTTTCTATCGCGTTCATGCAGTCGGAAGATGGCTCGGTAATTTTTACGCATAACCAAGTATTTCCGATTGGCGAAAGTATTCCTTTCGCAGAGCCGGTTTCTTGGCTTCAAAAGCATTGGCCCAGTGCGGTTTTCAAGAAGACAATACTCTCTGTTGAACCGTTAGCTTTCAACCTTATTCCGAAGGCACTGTTTCAGGAAAATGAAATTCAAAATTACCTTCCACAAATCTCCTCGAATGAATTTTTAGCGTATCGCTTCAACACACAACTAGATGTTGTAGTTGTTTTCGCAACGCACTCTTCGGTGGTGAATTTGGAACGCTTTATTGCTGGGGTTGAAATTC
>JBJOON010000230.1:0-2949 GCA_046051235.1 Bacteroidota bacterium | reverse complement strand
TACTTGCAGTTCTGATCCCACATAATATCGCGTCCAGCAAGGCCTGCCTGCGTTAAATAGTACACCAACTCTTTCTGTTTGGTGGTTAACTTGTCGAATCCGTCGAGCTTGTATCGAAGAATTCGAATGTCGGCGAAGCGATCCACTTCGTATTCGAACGAACCGTTCTCAGTTTCTGTTTTCGGAAGCTGGGCAACCTGATCTTTAAATTGGAAATAGCACCAAGCCGTTAGGCCAAGTGCAATGAATGAGGCAAGTAATATTCTTTTCATTGAAAATGATTTTCGGACACGAAGATAAGAAGGTTACCTTTGTCGAATGACGTTCGAAGAACTAAAGTTAACGAGACAGTTTTTAGATGCTGTAAATGAGTTGGGGTATGAGTCTCCTTCCGAAATTCAAGAGAAAGTAATTCCTCGGGTTTTGGGCGGACAAGACGTCATTGGCATCGCACAAACCGGCACCGGGAAAACGGCGGCCTATGTGCTTCCTTTGTTGCAATTGCTGAAGTATCCACAAGGCGACGAGCCAAGAGCGCTTATTCTGGTTCCAACCAAAGAATTGGTGGTTCAGGTGGAAGAACAAATTCAAAGCCTTTGCAAGTACACCGAGCTTCGCTACGTAGCCTTGTACGGCGGCGTTGGTCCGAAGACACAAATTGAAACCATTAAGAAAGGGGTCGATATTATTGTGGCAACCCCTGGAAGATTTCTAGAGATCTACGCGAAGCGCGTAATTATTCCGAAGAAAATTAAGCACGTGGTGCTCGATGAATGTGACCGAATGATGGACATGGGATTCTGGCCACAGTTGCGTGAAATTCAAGAGAAGCTTCCGCAAAAGAAACAGCAGTTGTTGTTCTCTGCAACGTTCCCAGAGCGTGTAGAGCGTATTGCAGATAACTTCCTTTTGTTCCCTTCACGGGTTGAAGTAACGCCACAAGCTACTCCGGCTACAACCGTGGAACAGAGAGTGTACATGGTTCCAAACTTCAAGACGAAATTGAACTTGCTCATGCACCTTTTAGAAGGAGATGAGATGAAGCGTGTGATGGTTTTTGTTCGCACCAAAGCCGATGCGACAAGCATGGGGAAATTCATGGAGCGAAGCAATGTGGGCGAGATTAGATTCCTTCACAGCAACATTGGACAAAACTCCCGAATGAATGCGATTAAAGATTTCAAAGACGGAAACGTTCGCATCTTGGTAAGCACAGATGTTACCGCAAGAGGAATTGATGTCTTCGAAGTTTCGCACGTGGTGAACTTCCAAGTGCCCAGTCATTACGAAGATTACGTTCACCGAATTGGAAGAACCGGTCGCGCCTTCAAGACGGGAGTTGCCATTAGCTTCGTAGACATGTCGGAAGAGTATCACTTAACGAACATTCAGAAAATTATTCGTCAGACCATTCCTGTTTTTGAACTTCCGGAAGTGGTGAAGATTGAAAAGACCGAGCCTGAAGAAAAGCAAGAGCAAGCCCGAGAAATAGATCGCCAAAAGCGATTAGACGACCCTGAATTCAAAGGCGCATTCCACGAAAAGAAATCGCTGCAAGCGAAGATGAAATTCAAACAAGAACGCGATAAGAAACAAAGAAGGAGCCGTTAAGGCTCCTTTCTCATTATCTCATTCTAACTCTGTTACTCATTCTCTTTCTCTTTCTCATTCTCTTTCTCATTCTCTTTCTCATTCTCTTTCTTAGTGCGAAACCACCACCTTCTTCGTTACGCTATTTTTTCCACTTCCAACTCGAACGAAATACGTTCCGTTATACAACGTGCGCGTGTCGAAGTGCGCAAATGTGCTGCCCTGATAAAGCGTAGTGCTTGAAATTAATTTTCCATCGGCACTCAATAAATCAACTTGCACATTGCTGCGATTTACGGTGTTCACTTGAACGGCCAATACATCTTGAACAGGATTCGGATAGGTATTCACGTTCACATGTTCAATTTGAACATCAGCAACGCTGTTAGGAGTGTATGTCGTAACAGCTTCCGTAATATTGGTCACTTTTGCAGCAACCTTTGTTCCGTAAAACGTTGGTCCAACCACATAAGGGTATGCCGAATTGTGATTTGCATCTACCGTGCAGAAATACGCATAAGTTCCATTCGGATACTCAGGAGTCACGCAAAATCTTCCGTTGTGAACGTCGAGATAATCTTCCATTCCCGGATGAGCCACGAACTCGTAATCTTCTCTGTAACGTCCAAGTGGATAAGTCGCGCTCACAGCAGGACCATCGATCACATCCGTGCCATCGGCATAAGCGGTGCGTGCAATAATGTCTCTCAATTGAAATCCGCTTTTCATGCGAGCAATGCCACCTGTTCCATCTGCATTGGCGTACCCGTAGGCTCCGTATATCGGGAATCCATCATAGGCATATCCAAGAAGGGGAGAGTGCTCGGTTGAATTAATGACGTACAATCCGTCTGCCGCATAAATGTCGCAAACGTTAGAAAGCACAACAAGGTCTAAATTGAAGGCACTTGGATTTTGGTGGTGGTGATAATTTCCCATGGCCGGATGACCTTTCGCGCAATCGAATCCTACGCGCTCAGCAGGAACTGCATCACGATTCCAGATGCCTTGACCCGGAGGGCCCATGATTGGTCCGCCTCCTTCAGCTTGTGTATTGTTGTTCCAAGAAACGCCGTCTCTGTAATCGAATAACGCAACGCCGTTAATGAAAACGCCAATGTTTCCGCCAGTGGTGTTGGTTGGAGCACCTGTGTTTTGAACGGGATTCAAAGGGAATTTAAAAATCGCATTTTGGTCTTGTGCCAGTGATGGATTCCCATCAAGGAAAGGACCTGTGATGTAAGCTGGAATTCCATTTGTGCTAACATAAACCCAATTCGTAGAATATTGAACGGTTTGAACATTCGCAGCGGTGTTGTCATTAATGGGAGTTGGATTTCCACTTACATAATGTCTTCC
>JBJOON010000229.1:0-7056 GCA_046051235.1 Bacteroidota bacterium | reverse complement strand
AAAAGAAGAATGAAAAGCGTTGTTTTAGCGAATCGCATTGGCAATGTCTTTTGCAAGTTGTTCTTTCAACGCATCAATTGAACCAAAATTTTGTTCGTCACGAAGCTTTCGAATAAATTCCACTTGCAAAGGTTGCTCGTAGAGGTTGTTGTGAAACCCAATGACATGCACTTCCAACGAGCGGCTGCCGTTTAATTCGAATGTAGGACGAGTTCCAATGTTCATGGCTCCGCGGTAGATTTTTCCGTTGATGTTCGTTTCTACTACATAGACTCCATTTGCAGGAATAAGTTTCAGCGGATCTGAAATTTTTATATTGGCTGTCGGAAATCCAATCTTCTGACCGTTTCCTTTTCCGTGCACCACCGTGCCCGAAAGCACGTAGTTGCGTCCGGTTGCCTGCTTCGCGAATTCTACCTTTCCAGCTAAAATTGCATTTCGAATTTTTGTTGAACTGACTTCGCTTTCGTTCACGAGCTGTGCCGGAATCTCTTCAACATGAAATTGAAACATGTCGGCGTATTCCAGCAGCTTTTGAAAGTTTCCTTCACGGTTTCTGCCGAAGCGATGGTCGTATCCGACAATTACCGTGTGCACGTTCATACCCACCACTAAGAGATCACGAACATATTCGAAAGCAGATTTCTTCGCGAATTCCATGGTGAACGGAAATTCAACGAGATGGTCAATACCGCAATCGGCTAAGAATTTTCTTTTCTCTTGGGTGTCTGATAGTAATTGAATGCCGTGATCTTCAGAGAAGAGAACAGTGCGAGGGTGCGGTGTGAAAGTAAGAACAACGGTTTCTCCGCTTACCTCTTGCGCAAGCGTTTTCATGCGGTTCAGAAGCGCCTGATGACCCAAGTGCACACCATCAAAGGTGCCAATGGTGAGAACAGGATTTTTAACTTCCTTAAACGAAGAAAAGTCGTGATGAAGCTTCACCTTGAATTATTTTGAAAACGAAGGAGAAACGGTTGTTTCTTTTGTTTCTCTATTCAAAATATAAAATCCTTCTCCAGATTTATCGCCTAGTTTTTTCGCGGTAACCATGTTCACCAACAAAGGGCATGGCGCGTATTTCGGATTGCCGAATCCATCGTGCATCACACGAAGAATAGCCAAGCATACGTCTAATCCAATGAAGTCCGCTAAACGAAGTGGGCCCATCGGATGTCCCATTCCTAACTTCATAACAGTGTCTATTTCTTCAACGCCAGCAACGCCTTCGTACAAAGTGTAAATGGCTTCGTTGATCATAGGCATTAAAATGCGGTTCGCTACGAAACCAGGGTAGTCGTTAACTTCAACCGGAACTTTTCCAAGTTGTTTCGATATCTCAAAAACTTTTTCGTTTACTTCGTTTGAAGTGCTGTATCCGCGAATCACTTCAACCAACTTCATCACAGGAACTGGGTTCATGAAGTGCATACCAATTACTTGTGCTGGCCGATTGGTAACCGAGGCAATTTTAGTTATACTTATGGAAGAGGTATTGGAAGCCAAGATGCAATTTGCCGGAGCGTTCGCATCGAGGGTTTGAAATATCTTAAGTTTTAAATCAACGTTTTCAGTTGCAGCTTCAACAACAAGTTCTGCATTTGCAACCCCAGTTTCAATAGAGTTTGAAGTAGAGAGGTTAGAAAGGGTTTGTGCCTTTTGCTCTTCGGTTAAAGAACCTTTCGCAACTTGACGGTCTAGGTTTTTCGCAATAGTTGCTAAAGCCTTTTGCAATTGCGCTTCATTCAAGTCAATTAACTGAACGTTGAATCCGTTTTGGGCGAATACGTGCGCGATTCCATTTCCCATGGTGCCAGCACCGATAACTGCAATGTTTTTCATTGAAACAAATTTTTGCAAATACGAACAAACTTCCTGGGAAGTCGTTCAGTAGGCGCTCGTATTGCGTTTGAGCCTTTGCTAAATCTTTGAAGTGTTTCTCTTCAATTTCTGCTAAAGCGAAAAGCGCATCGTCGGCGTAAATACCGTCGAAGTGAATGTTCACGAGTTCGGTATACAACAACACTGTCTTTTCGAAATCTCCCTGCCTTCTGTAAATATTCGCTTTGGTGAAAAGAATTTCATCTGTTAGCGAATGTCCGGGAAATGCAATCGTAATGCTATCTAATGTCTGGAAAGCCAATGTAAATTGATTTTGATAAGCCAGTAATTCTGCACGTGCGTATTGCATCATAGGCAATGGAATGGTATCCATGTTGAAGTTATCTGTAATCAACAATGAAAGTTGCAAGGCATTGTTTGAAATGAGCTTTGAAGTAGATGCTTTCAATACATCGAGTTGTCCTTGTGCCCATTCAAAGTCTCCGGTATAGAATGAAATTTTCGCGTTGCGGAATTTCGCTTCATGTCCCAAAACATCGTCTTTGAAGTCTAATTCAATTTGTGAAAATAAAAGTGATGCTTCCCAGATTTTGTTTTGGAACAAAAGCACGTCACCCAATTCCAATTTGATCTCCGCTAGTGTTTTCGCGTTCACACCCCCCAGTGCCAACGCCTCTTTCAATAGAGCTTCCGCGTCTTTGGAATTGTTCAGGTAAAAGGTCTTTAAATGCGCCCAGTCCTTTTTTAAGATGGCCAATTCGTTCGCCTGAACAATGTCTTTTTGAATGGTTGCATATTCGTTGTCAAGAGCAAGATATTCTTCGTTTGTGCTGAATTCATTTTGCTTCAAGAGAAGACTTAATGTTTGAAGTTTGCGCACGCATGCTTGCTGATAGAAAACGGAAGACTTACCTTTCGCAATAACTGCGTTGTAGCATTTGTTTGCCACGGCATATTCTTCGTTGTTTGTAGCCTGTGTGGCCAAGTTCATCAAACGATTTCCATTCTCGTTGTTCCGTTTGTCAAGGGCGTTCAATTGAATAAATGCGCCGTTAAAATCGCGGCGTTGCATAAGAAACCACGCCAAAAATTCCGAGTAAATGGAAGTTGTTGGTTCAAGTTGAATACGTTTCAATACGAGTGTTTTCAGGTCGTTACAACGAGCGTCGTCTTCCTGGAAATCGACCAATTGCATCAATGAAGTTTCCACTTGACCGAGGTATGAAGGATCCTCTTTCAAGATGTCCATATAGGCCTCGCACATGCCTTGAAAATTCCCAAGAGACCCTTGAACACCGGCAATTTCAAACGAATAGGTGTATCCATCTTTCCCTTGAGTCTTTCCTTTTTCATAAGCCTTCAATGTCCATACGTAAAGATTGGCTTCTAAAAATTTTTGTCCCAATTCAAGAATGGGCATTCTATAAGGAGCTGTTTTATCTAAAGCAGTTTGATAAGCTTCAGCTGCGTTTTTCTCGTGTTGGAAATGAGAGTAAAGGTTGCCTAAATCTACGTGAAGTGTAGCGTCTTTGGTTTGCTTAAGTCTGCGTTTGATAAGGGTTTCAGCGTCTTTTTCAAGATTTAATTGAATGAGCGTTGTTTTGTAATTCTCATAGATTTCATTCTCAAAACCTTCTTTAGAAAGTTTCTCGTAATACATTTTCGCTTCGGTGAACTGTCCGTTATGAAAGTACTGTTCCGCTATTTCAAAATCACGCTGACCGAATGAACATTCGGTAGCAAGGATCAAAAGAGCTATGAGCCAGAGCTTTTTCATAGTTTATTTTGAAGAAGCAGCTATGCTGTCGCACCAGAATTTCACTTGGTTGTAGTAGCGTGCAAATCGATTGTTGATTGAATCGGATTTCTGATTGATGAATTCAATCTCTTTCACCAATGCTGCATTGATGGTTTTCTCTTGTTGAATTTGTTTCTTCAAGTAGTCGTCATTGATTTCGTTACCCACTGCATCGTGTGTGGCGTTTTCGCTCAATGCTTTTTTCAACGATGAAAGTTGTTCTCTTGAAACGGTTAGGCCGTTAGCAATGTTTTCTCGACGTTTCCCAAATTCAGGAATGATTTTGCGAATACTTCGGTAATCTGTTAATTCAAAAGCGATGCTTTTCTTCATATCGCCTTTGTAGTTGGCTTGAATAAAGTCGAGGTGCTTATTCACCGTATCTACCTTTGCTTGCAGCTCATCGAGATTTAACTTTTCGTAAGAACTAGCAGCGCTTTCCAATGCATTCGAAATTGAATCGATGTGCTTCACATATTCTGTTCTGTCGGGTGGTGTGCACGAATGCATAGAAAGCACAAGTGCAGAAGCCAGGAAGAAATAAAGTATGCGCATAGTCATGTATTAAATTCGTTCAAATCCGCAGTAAGGCACCAAGGCATGTGGAATTCTTATTCCGTTCTCATCCTGATGGTTTTCCAAAAGGGCTGCCACTATTCGTGGTAACGCAAGTGCGCTTCCATTTAGTGTATGCACCAATTGCGTTTTACCGTCAGCGCCCTTGTAGCGACACTTCAAGCGATTGGCTTGAAAGGTCTCGAAGTTCGAAGTAGAGCTTACTTCCAACCAACGCTCTTGCGCTGCTGAGTACACTTCGAAATCGTAAGTCAAAGAAGACGTGAATCCCATGTCTCCGCCGCACAAGCGAAGAATGCGGAAAGGCAATTCCAATTTATTCAATAGTCCTTTTACATGGTTTACCATGTCTTCAAGAAGCGCGTAGCTGTCTTCTTGCTTAGACAATTGAACAATTTCTACTTTGTCGAATTGATGTAAGCGGTTCAATCCGCGAACATCTTTTCCATAGCTTCCAGCTTCTCTGCGGAAGCAAGGTGTATAGCCCGTAAGCTTTTCTTCCTTCAACAATACATCGCGATATAAATTGGTAAGCGGAACTTCAGCCGTTGGAATCAAATACAAGTCATCTACGCCAACGTGATACATCTGTCCTTCTTTATCTGGAAGCTGTCCTGTACCGTACCCGCTGGCTTCATTCACCATATGAGGAACTTGATGTTCTGTGTATCCCGCTTTCTGCGCTTCTTCCAAGAAGAAATTAATTAACGCGCGTTGTAAACGGGCACCTTTGCCTGTATATACTGGAAATCCGGCTCCTGTAATTTTAACACCGAGCTCGAAGTCAATTAGTTTATGTTTTTCACACAATTCCCAGTGAGGTAATTTATTTTCTCCAAGTGCTGTAATCTCTCCGGAAGAGTAAACGATTTCGTTTTCTTCAGCGCCCTTTCCGAATACAACACTTTCGTGTGGCACGTTAGGCACTTGATAAAGCAATTGCTTCAACTCTTCTTCCAATTGAGAGAGGTTGGTTTCAATGCCTTTGCATTCTTCCTTAATTTCGGTTGTGCGCACTTTCATTCCATCTGCTTCTTCTCTTTTTCCTTCTTTAAAAAGATCGCCAATGGTTTTCGAAATCTTATTCGACTCGGCTAAAAGATTGTCGAGTTCGTTCTGCAATTTTCTTCTCGATTCGTCTACCGAAATAATAGACTGCACGGTGGCTGAAAAATCTTTGTTGCGCTTGGCCAATCCGGTTAGCGCTTTCTCTGTGTTTTCTCTTAAATAGGGTACTTGAAGCATGCGACGAAGTTACTTGATGTTAGATAAAATAAAAAACTCCCGACCAAAAGATCGAGAGTTTTTGAAAATTGTTGAGACGAACTCTCGATTACGCCTGTGCAGGAACAACCGATACGAACGACTTATTGTCTTTTTTCTTGCGGAATTCTACAACTCCGTCTGTCAAAGCATATAGTGTGTGGTCTTTACCAACCCCAACGTTTAAACCCGCATTGTGACGAGTACCACGCTGACGAATGATAATGTTACCAGCAACACATGTTTGTCCGCCAAATAGTTTTACACCTAAGCGTTTGCTTTCTGATTCACGGCCGTTTTTCGACGAACCGACACCTTTCTTGTGAGCCATTGTCTTTTAGGATTAGGGATTAACCAATTTTTTCAATTACAATTTCTGTCAAATAAGCACGGAAACCGTTCTTCTTTTGATAGCCTTTACGGCGTTTCTTTTTGAAGATAATTACTTTATCTCCTTTAAGGTGATTCACTACGCGTGCGGTGACCTTAACACCTTCTACAGCTGGGGCGCCAACAGTGATCGAACCGTTATCATCAGTCAAAAGAACGCGGTCGAATTCAACCTGTGTTCCTTCTTCGTTTTGAAGACGATTAACGAAGATCTGCTGATCTTTTTGTACTTTGTACTGATGCCCTGCTATTTCAACAATTGCGTACATAACGTTAATTTTTAATTAGTTTTTCCCGATTAAGGGGTGCAAATATACACATTCTTTGTTTGAAAACAAGATAATATTTCATAGAAATCGAATTTGCATTCGATCAATCGTTTCACGATCAAACCTTTGGTGAAATTCT
This sequence comes from Bacteroidota bacterium, assembly GCA_046051235.1. Classification (GTDB taxonomy): domain Bacteria; phylum Bacteroidota; class Bacteroidia; order Flavobacteriales_D; family Sanyastnellaceae; genus CAIZGX01. Next base: position 779 of record JBJOON010000229.1, on the reverse strand, counting down.
TTCGAAGAATCTTACACTCCTTGAATCAAGCCTTCGGCTGCTTATTCACCAAATAAATGCCCGTGAGAATAATCCCTGCAAAGGCTCCGTGAAGCCAGGTGAACGGTTCGCCATCATAGACTCCCCATAAAATAGCCACTACCGGAATGAGGTAGGTAATGGACGAAGCGGCGAGTGCTCCCACTTTCTGCGTAAATCGAAAGAATAAGATGTTTCCAAGGGCGGTGCCGAGAATGGCTAAGGTTGCTACGAAGCCGAAACTGCGCCACCCGTGTGCATTGGTTTGAAGAATTTCAAGCGTGCCGTCTCCAGCGATCAAGATCCAACACGGAATGCCAATGACCAACAATGAAAAAGCCGAGATGGCGAAAGAAGGAACACCATGCAATTTACTGTGAATGGTATTCACACTGAAGCCGTAACTTATGGTGGCAAGAACAATAAGCATGCTGTACGCCATGTTCTTCGAGTCGCCCAATCCGCGCAAACTAATGAGGCAAACGGCACCAATGAGTCCAAGGGTAACGCCGACGATTTGCATTTTGCGGACCGACTTTTTAAATACAAGGTATCCAACAATAAGTGTGAAGAGCGGCGTGAGCGCATTCAAGATGCCCGACATGCTCGAGTGTAAGAACATTTGTGAATTCGTGAAAAGGAATGCAGGTATGCCGCTTCCTAACATTCCAACCACCACATACCACCAGATGAGTTCACGCTTCAGCCAACTTTTGAAAATGAAGGCGAAGGGAAGCATGACCAAGGAGGCAATGCCTAAC